>NZ_CAAJGQ010000019.1 GCF_901000775.1 Candidatus Rhabdochlamydia sp. T3358 | reverse complement strand
CCCTTAACTGTCTCTGCGAAGACCTCGGCATTAAATTCCTTACTGGCTTCCAGAATTTTGGAATCAATTGGCTTGCGGCGTGACATAGAACCTCCTTAAATTTGAGGTCTTTACTATGCCATATTACCTAATCTGCTATCAAAAATTTTTAGTTAAATCGCCCTGGATTAAAGGGGTTCCATCTATTATTAAATGCAAGCTTCTAAAAGCGTCTTTATAGAGGGCTTATTCTCTAAAATGAAAGGGCATTTTCATTGTATTAAAATTTTTAGTCAACAAAAAAATTGGCAGTATTAAGTGGGAATTATGCAGGCTGGATATATCAATTCTTTGAGAGTTAAAAATTTTATGAAGATTTAAAAGGATTGGAAGGAAAGAAATAAGACTTTATGTATCAAAGGATTCCAAGTTAATTGTTCCATTCTTATTGCATATGAGTTAATAAAGCTAATTCCCGCAACTGTTTCTCTGTATTTTTATAGAATGGCTTAGCTTATCTTTAGGGACGTTTTTTTTAAACATTTGAATTTTTATCTAGCTCTTTGTAATTTTTACATCACAAAACGCACCAAATTTTCTCTATTTCTTTGCAGATGGCATGCAGCATCTGAATAACTCCCTATTACTCCGTCTAAACTCGAAGGTCCTTCTGTTTCTATGTTTTGGCCAAAAGCATCGCTATTGTTATGCAGAACCAAAGCATAGGGATCTTTCATAGAATAATGTCCTTGTTCAAAAAGGGCTTGGGTTTCTACTACGATCTTATCAAAAAAAACGTGTCTAAACAGATTTATGGCTTCCTTATCGGAATAATTGTTAAAACCGATCACTTTTAAATTTTCAAAAGAAGAGGTTTTTTTTAACTGTTTAAAGCTGAGAATTTGCAGTCTATTGAGCAAATTGACATTTTTTACACCTCCGATCTGTGTAGTAAAAATGGCAGGTGGATTAATCGTATAAACATATCCTTGAGGCAGCATGTGCTCTAAAACACTAAACTCATTACATAGTTGATGTGTATAAATGGTAAATAACGCTTCAAGAGAGATCACATGATCATTTAACACAGAAAATTTATCGCCTAAAGCTTCTAGGATATCTACATCTTCTTTCAAAATTAATTGCTCGAGTAGCTCTATTGTTTCTTGATAGGTTATGATGTTTTGCACTTCATGTAATGCGGGTAACCGGTGCTTTTTTGTTAAAAAATAAATGAGGTGCTTTTGTAAGGATTCCTCATATTGTTTGAGTTTTTTTTCAAATACCTCTTGATTCCACTTGCTTTGGTTCCAAAGAGGTTGAAAATCAGAAGGAAGCTCTTGCCCTATTACAGGTTGTTGCTTAATTTCCACAATTTTCATGATGACTTCATCATTTCCTGCTAGTTCGAAATCAGGCTGGATAGCAGCGCTTAAGACAACCCTTCTTCCCATGTTATTTAGCAGTAAAATACCGTGTCTTTTTTTATAGATGTAATCACCTAACATTGTTACAGGGCAAATAGGGGTTACAAAAGTATGCAAAGCCCCTTCCATGTTGGTAATTTTATCACCCTTTTTATATTTAACACCTAAAGCAGAATCTTTTTTATTTGTCATTAAATGCTCCGTCATCGCTTTTGAAACAAATGCACTTTGCGAAATAATAACCGGCTGTAGCTCCCATTTTCCTTGGTTTAGCTTTTCTATAAAGTCCGCTCGATGAGAAATTCCCTTAAGAGCGATAAGCTCATTAGAATGGACGGTATAAAAAGCAGAGCTAATTTCTAAAGGAGGAATGAAATTTTTAAGTTCAAGGGATGCAGCAGTAATAAAGGATAAACAGGTGATTAGGTTTATGATGAGATTCATGAACGACTCCAAAGGGGCATTTTTTTAAGCTGAGAAATGATTTCTTGAGAATCTTGAATTTGTTGATTAATAGATATCCTTTCGGCTTCTTGCAGTAAAAGACCCATCTGCTTGCCTGGGACTATTCCTGCTGCTTTAAGAGAGCTAGAGGTGACAAGGGGTTGTTTTTTTTGAATTCTTTCAATTGCCTTTTTCAGTAGCTGCTGTTTTTGCTGATGAAAATCAAAAAATTCGCTTCTGTCTTTACTGGGTAAACTGTTTCCAAAAATCTGCAGACAAACGTAGGACTGAGGATTTGCATAAAAATGCGCCCATTCAACAAGTTCTATTTTCCAATCTTTAGGCATAAATAACATTTTTTTTGCGCGGTGAAAAAACAAAGTGAAATTTTTTTCCATGCGAGATAGTTTGAGATACTCGCAAATAGACAATTGTTCCTCCAAAGATCGATCGGGAAATAGCTCTAATACATAAGCAATGACAGGGGTTTTTTTAGGGAATCTTTTAAAGGGCTCTATTTTTTTTTCTAGCTCTTGTAGTTTCAGATTCTGAAGCTCCGGAAAAATAGTCGTTAATAAACCTAGTCTATATAGTTCTAAAAAACTGCTATCTAATTTCCCAAATTGAGCCATTTTATGAAACTCTTGCCATACACGTTCCATAGCAACAGAAGGAAATAAGCTTTTTGCATGAGCGATAATGGCTTGATCGGTTTCTATCTCAATAGAGAAGTTAAAACGAGTGGAATAGCGCACAGCTCGTATCATACGCAATCGATCTTCTAAAAAACGAGCGTGTGGATCTCCAATTGCACGAATGATCCTTGCTGTGAGATCTTTTTGTCCTTCTACGTAATCGTATAAGGTCTCTGTAAGAGGGTCCCAAAATAAACCGTTAATAGTAAAATCTCGACGAAGTGCATCTTTTTCTGGAGTAGCAGATTCGATATGAGTAGGCCGTCTTCCATCTACATAGTCTTTTTCTTTACGAAAAGTAGCTACTTCAAATTGATGTCCTTCAACAACCACAATCACAATGCCAAAAGCTAATCCAACTGGGATTGTTTTAGAAAAGAGCTTTTGGATGACATCTACTGGGGCCTCAGTTGCGATGTCTATATCATCAGAGGGGTGATTCATCAAGTAATCACGTACCCAGCCCCCTGCAAAATAGGTGGTAAATCCAGCTTTTACAAGAGTTTGTACAATTTGTTTAGCAAGTGCAAAATTACGCATAAAGGCTTTGTATAGTTGATCTTTTTACCTATGTTACTTTTATCTCTTTTTCAAAGACAGTTCCAAATGGGTTGGATTTCTTAATATAATTAAACAGTTCCTCAAAATGAAAAATCAACCTCTCAATGAAATAACTTACAGAGTACAATTCAAGCATTCTCATTAAGGGGTCTTTTCAGTGGTGTCTTCTTAGATTAAACTCCAATATGGAGGTTATTAAGAGCTTCCACAATAGATGTATAACCCTTTTCTAAAGCCTTGTTCGAAGCTTTGCTTAAGTTATCCGAACTAACTTCCTGAAATTTGTTAGATGTTATAAGGGTTTCTACAATACCCAACTCGCCGTTTTCAGCAGCTTCAATTAGAGCTAAGCTTAAGTAATGCGAATCAATTTCATGAAATCTAGTAGACTCTATAAGAGCTTTCACAACAAGTGGATAACCTTCTTTTGATCCTCTTTCAGCCAAAAATGGGAAAGAAGATTTAAGGTCATCATTTTGAAATCCAATATCTTCCAAAATATATATACAGCTATGTCTCGAGGCATTTTCCAAAGCCCAACCTAAGTCATCAGGACTAATTTTCTGAAATTCATCATTAGATGCTATAAGAGCCTGCACAATAGGTAGATGGCCTTTTTCTGAAGCTTCTCTTAGAGACCAACCTAGATAATATGAGTCAATTTCCTGGAATCTGCCAGATTCTATAAAAGCTTCTACAATAGGTAGATGATTATTACTTACAGCATTTTCCAAGGCCCAGCCTAAATCATCGGAACTAACTTCCTGAAAACCATGAAACCTTATAAGAGCTTGTATCATATTTAGCTCACCGTTCCCTGAATGCCTTTTTAGGCTCCAGCCCAGACTATGCATATTGACAGTACTTGCCTTTTTTAGTAGGTAATATTGTGGAGTAAGGACTTCTATAATAGGTAAATGACTGGTTCTTAAAACTCGGTTTAGACAAGGCAGGCTAATTTCTTTAAATTTCTCAGATGCTACAAGAGCTTGTACAATATCTAAATAGCCCTTTTTCGAAGCTTTTTCTAATGCCCAACCTAAACTATTTGGTTTGATTTCCTTAAATTTATTAAGCTTCATAAGAGCATGTATAAGAGTTAGATTGTTGCTCCTTGAAGCTTTTTTTAGAACCTTCTCTATATTGGAGCAAGTTTTGTCTTCATCAATATATCCAAAAACTTTTGCGAACAAAAGATGGTAGTGGTTTGGATTTGATTCTTTTAAATGATCATGTGTATTTTTGATTATTTTACAGGTTTGCAATAGATTACTCATATCCTTTGGATTAAGATTTGAGCAAATTTTTTCAAATAATGATCTTAATCCTAAGACTTTGAGGGCATTTTCATTTATTTCATCACTCGTAGTACTTGGAGATGAGAAAGCAGGGTTTGAGAGGATTGAAGGTATTGCCATATTAAGCTCCATTAATTAATAGAACTAGTTTTAGCATTTATTGCTATTAACTTAAATTTTTTAAATTAGTATGGAAACTTTTTAATTCAGAAATCTTTTGTTAAGAGGTGGAGCTGTCTTTACTAACAAAGACAGCTCCAAAATGGTTTACCCAGCTTTCATCATTTGTCCAAATTCAGTAATTGCTTGTCCTGATTGCTGGCCTAGTTGTGCAGATCTATCGGAAATATTCTCTACAAACATTTTCTCCGTTGAGCCTAACTGAGAGTTAATCTTTTGTGTTTGGGTATTAAAAAAGCTAATGAGGTTTTGAGAGAGCATGAGTTTTGTATCTTCAGGCCCCATTTCTGTCATCCATTCAAGACCTGGTAGTTCTGGATTTTGGTAAGCTGCGATACAGATACTACCAGCAGATAAACCAGTAATTAATACAGCAGTTGCTCCTAATGCTAAAGAGGAAGAAGCCATAATCCCACCTCCTATGGCAACTATCCCGCTTAAAAGACCCGCCCCTGCTAAGAGTCCTAAGCCTGTTAAAGCTAAAATGGAAGCGCCAAATACGGATGCAGCAAGTATCGCTGCGCTTGTTGTACTCATATGACGGCCTTGCACGGACTGGTTAGCATGATCTTTTATTGCTTCAGCGTTAATCTCTAATTGAGCTGTTTTTACTTTTACTTGCTCTATACCTGCTAACATGGCTTTGTCATTTTGATCCATTTGACTTTTAGCAAAGGCTAAAAAGAGGAGGAGAACGTTACCTATTTTAGGTTCTAGTTGTTGGTTTTTCACTAGAGTAGCTGTTTGTTCTTCTAATTGGTTAATGAGTTTTTTTTGCTGTTCTGGAGAAGTATATTCAAGCTCTATACCTTGTAGGGTGTTTAAGATAAAATTTGCCTTTTTTGGATCTAGCTTTTTTAGCTTGCTAACGTTTTTTTTGAGCTGACTAAGATTTTCTTTTAATTGCTCAATAAACGGTTTTAGCTCTTCTGGCGATAGAGAGGCTAATTGAGAGAATTTTTGTTTAATGAGAGGGTCAATAAGCATAAATTCTTTTTGCATTAATTGATCAGAAAATTTGGATCTTTGTTTTGGTGATAAATTTTCTAGAATAGAGAGTTCTTTTTCGATCTCTTCTAGATGCTGTTCATTTAAAGGCATATCAGGCGGAATCATGGACTTTTTTTCTGTATAGCGGGTTTTGTTTTGGATTTTAGTTAAAGGTTTAGGCTCCTGTTGCTGAATCTGTTGAGATACATGATGTGCTTGTTCAAGCTTTTTTAAATCCTCAGAAGTGATTAGGTCTGTTGAGAGAAGAGATGGTTTTATCTCCGCTTGAGGAATGTTTTGCTCTTTGAAAGAATCTGATATGGGTTGAGAATTTATGATATCTGACATAGGTTCCTTGATTAGATTTATTGCCATTAGTTTGAGAGACAAAGATTTGTAACGAGGAGGATGTCGATATTTAGAATGAGTAGTGATTAATTTCAGCGGTGGTTTTTTTTAATTTATCCTCCTTGATTTTTAATGTTTAGTTTTATTAAAACATAAAAATGAATTAATTTAATCGTGTTTTTTATTTGTATGTTTTTTAAATTTTGATCAGTTAATTATTATAATAATGTTTTATTTGATTTCTCAAATCTTATGTAGGGATTGTAAAAATTAATAAGAAGAAAATTTGCTGACAAATTTTAAAATTGTTATTTCAAAAAAAGTTTGATGAAATGAACATATTCAACTAGAGCAAATTTTTTATATTTAAAAAATGGCGTCTTTTAAGAGAGCCCATTTAATAGATAGATAATTGCAACCCGAAGCTTCTTCTAAAACTTTGTTTAAAAGAGATGGATTAATCTCACTAAATCTAGTCGATCCAATAAGAGCTTTCATAATGAGTGTTTGGTTGTTTTTCGAAGCCTCTATTAGAGCTAGGCCTAAGTAAGCCTGATTAATTTCATGAAATCTAGTAGACCCAACAAGAGCTTTTACGATGAGTACTCGACCTTTTTTCGAAGCTTGTATTAGAGCTTGACCTAAATAATTCAAATTAATTTCATGAAATCGAGTAGATGTTATTAGAGATTCCACAATAGAGAGATGATCACTTTCTGAAGCTATTAGTAGAGAATTATCTAAACTAGTTGATTTAATTTTATTAAACTTATTGGATGTTATAAGGGCTTGTACAATTTGTATATGGCCATATCTTGAAGCTTCTGTTAGAGATATACCTAAATAATCCAGAATAGTTTCATGAAATCTAGTAGATCCAATAAGAGCTTTTACGATGAGTACTCGACCTTTTTTCGAAGCTTGTATTAGAGCTTGACCTAAATAATTCAAACTAATTTCATGAAATCGAGTAGATGTTATTAGAGATTCCACAATAGAGAGATGATCATTTTCTGAAGCTATTAGTAGAGAAGTATCTAAACTAGTTGATTTAATTTTATTAAACTTATTGGATGTTATAAGGGCTTGTACAATTTGTATATGGCCATATCTTGAAGCTCCTAATAAAGCATCGTCTATGTAAGATGAGTCTATTTCATGAAATCTAGTAGATCCAATAAGAGCTTTTACGATGAGTACGTGGCCGTTTTTCGAAGCTTGTATTAGAGCTTGACCTAAATAATTCAAACTAATTTCATGAAATCGAGTAGATGTTATTAGAGATTCCACAATAGAGAGATGATCATTTTCTGAAGCTATTAGTAGAGAAGTATCTAAACTAGTTGATTTAATTTTATTAAACTTATTGGATGTTATAAGGGCTTGTACAATTTGTATATGGCTGTATCTTGAAGCTCCTAATAAAGCATCATCTATGTAAGATGAGTCTATTTCATGAAATCTAGTAGACTCAATAAGAGCTTTTACAATGAGTACTCGACCATTTTTCGAAGCTTCTGTTAGAGCTTGACCTAAATAATCCAGACTAATTTCATGAAATCTAGTAGACTCAATAAGAGCTTTTACAATGAGTACTCGACCATTTTTCGAAGCTTCTGTTAGAGCTTGACCTAAATAATCCAGACTAATTTCATGAAATCTAGTAGATCTAATAAGGGCTTTTACAATGAGTACTCGACCATTTTTTGAAGCTTCTATTAGAGCTTGACCTAAATAATCCAGACTAATTTCATGAAATCTAGTAGATCTAATAAGAGCTTTTGCAATGAGTACTCGACCGTTTTTCGAAGTTTCTATTAGAGTTTGACCTAAATCCAGGCTAATTTCATGAAATCTAGTAGATGCTATCAGAGATTCGATAATAGATGAGTAATCATTTTCTGAGGCTATTAATAGAGAAGTATTTAAACTAGTTGATTTAATTTTATTAAACTTATCTGACGCTATCAGAGCTTGTACAATTTGTATATGGCCATATCTTGAAGCTCCTAATAAAGCATCGTCTATGTAAGATGAGTCTATTTCATGAAAGCTCATGAAAATTTCCATAATAGAGAGATGATCATTTTCTGAAGCGGTTACTAAAAGACGACCTAAGCTATTTGGTTTGATTTCATGAAATCTATTAGTTCTTTTAAAGGCTTGTACGATTTCTATATGACCATTTCTTGAGGCTTTTATTAGGGAGTCGTATATGTAAGATAAATTAATTTCATTAAATCTAGTAGATGCTATCAGAGAGTCTACAATAGATAAGCAACCATTTTCTGAAGCTACTGATAGAGAGAAACCTAAGTTGTTTAGTTTAATTTCATGATCAGATTTCATAAGATGTTGAATGATAGGGAAATTTCCACTTTTTGAAGCTTCTATTAAGGATTCTCCAAGGTCATTTATAAAATTTGGAGGCGATAAAGCAGAAGATGGTAAGAGGGGATTTATTGTCATACAATTCCTTAAGTTGGATAAATAATTATAGCATTTACATCTTATTAAATCAGCATTGCTCAAGAGATTGTGTTCAGAAATTTTGATCAGGTGTATTCTTTGATTAATTATTTTTAGGTTATATGAAGATCAGAACTCTAGATGAACAAACCATTAATCAGATTGCTGCAGGAGAGGTAATAGAGAATCCAGCATCTGTAGTAAAAGAGCTGGTGGAAAACGCGGTTGATTCTGGAGCCTCTCAAGTTAAAGTGGAGATCTTTGGTGGGGGATTTCAAAGCATTACTGTTAGTGATAATGGATCGGGCATGAGCCGAGATGATGCTTTGCTCTGTTTTATGCGTCATGCAACATCTAAAATCCAGAAAGTAGAAGATTTATCTGATCTATCTACAATGGGATTTAGAGGAGAAGCACTCTCCTCAATTGCTGCTATTTCTAAGATTACGTTAACTACTTCTTATGAAGCAGCAGGAATTAAGCTAGAAGTAGAAGCTGGTAGGGTTTTATCGATAGATCCTGCTCCTAGAGTGAAGGGAAGTAGTATAGAAGTTCGTTCTTTATTTTATAACGTTCCTGCTCGTAAAAAGTTTCAAAAAAGTGCTTCTGCAAGTAGTGCAGAGATTACCAAATTAATGACCTTTCTGAGTTTAGCTTATCCAGAAATAGGACTTACTTTATGGCATCAGGATAAGAGAGTCTTTGATTTTTGCGCTTCTGAAAATAGACAAGAAGAAATGCTTGTGCGTGCTAAGACTTTACTTAGTCATGATTTTGTAGAAGATATTCATGTAATTGCACATAAACAAGAGAGCTGTGAGGTAATGGGATTTGTCGCTTCTCCTTTAAAGGTGCGTGTAAATCGTTCGGGACAATATCTATTTGTCAACCGTCGAGTTGTTGTTTGTCCTATCTTTAGTTATGCGGTGCGAGATGCTTTTTCTACGCGAATTGAAAAAGATCGTCATCCTTTATTTGTTCTGCACTGTACAATTGCTCCTCATTTAATAGATGTAAATGTTCATCCACAAAAAAAAGAAATTCGTTTAAAAGAGGAAAAATATACAAAAAACTCGATTCAATTGGCTGTAGAAAAGGCGTTAGAAAAAAGAAGTGGAAATCAACTAAGTGCTTCCATACCCATTTCTTATGGTCATCATGAAAACCCTTTTTGGACAAAAGAGGTCCCCTCTGGCATTTTGTATGACTCTTTACCCGAATCCAAACAAGAATCATTTATAGAAAATACACTTGAGGTCATTGGGTTGTTTTCTCATTATCTTTTTTTATATCCCCAATCCGCCCTATTGAAAATACTAGACGCAAAAGAGACCATAGCCATGATAGGGGTTGATCTATATGCAGCAGAATCAAAGATCTTATTTGATGAAATGAGGAGAACCGAAGAACCTAAAGGATCGCAGACTTTATTATTACCTGATACTTTATCTTTTTCAAAAGCAGAAAGCGAGGGGATATTGAGCATATTAGATGAGTTGCATCAGCTAGGTTTAAGGCTTCATCCTATTGGCGAGTCTGCTTTCCTAGTGGAGGCTATACCTGAATTTATGAAACAAGATCAAGTAAGAGATCTCATGTTAGAGTGTTTACAAGGTAGTAAAGAACAAGGAAATAGAAAGTATGCAGCCATTTTGTGTAGATGGGTTCGTAAAAATAAGCAACCATTTTCACAAGAGCGAGCCTTGAGGTTAGTAGAGCAATTGCTTTGTTTGCCAGACCCTCTTTTTTGCCCTTTAGGCAAAAGGACTATAAGCTGTATTACAAAGGGACAAATCGATGATTGGTTTAAGTGAAAAGGAATTTTTTTTAAAAAGAGTTGCTAGGTTATGGGAGCAGTTAGAGAGTTCTATAGAAGCGTGTTTGATTGAAGATTCGATAGACCTCTATTACTTGACCGGTTTATCCTTATCTAAAGGTTCTCTTTTATTGACTCGAAAAAAACAACTTCTGCTTGTAGATGATCGATATTTTCAATCAGCTGTAGAAAAAGCAGTTGTAGCCGTTGAAAGAGATTCTCCTATTGCTTGGGAAGAGTTCTTTGCGCATAGCTCATTTAAAAAAATAGCCTTTGATTCTGAGAAGGTGTCTTATGAGCGGTATCTTGGATTGCAAAAATATCACAAAGATCTCGTCGCTTATCCTAACTTGCTTAAAAATGTACGAGCGATCAAAGATACTGTTGAAATTGGAAAAATTACCATGAGTGCTCAACTCTTAAGGCAGGGCTTTACCCATATTTGTTCTCTTTTAAAAGTCGGGATTACAGAAAAAGAATTGTCTAAAGAATTTGAAATTTTCTGTCTGCAGCAAGGGGCAGATGGTTTGGCTTTTGAGCCCATTATTGCTTTTGGTAAAAATAGTGCAATGCCTCATTACCATAGTCAAAATGTTGCCTTGCAATCAAAAGATGTCGTTTTAATAGATATTGGTGTAGTTGTAGATCATTATCATTCTGATATGACACGAGTTGTTTTTTTTGAAGAACCGCACTTGCGACTTTCTTATTTATATCAGATTGTAAAGCAGGCTCAAAAAGCTGCTTTAGATCTTTGTGCTCCGGGGATCACACTTGCAGAACTTGATTTAGCTGCCCGCGAGGTATTTAGAAAACATGATTTAGAGCCCTTTTTTGTGCATAGTCTAGGTCATGGAATTGGTTTAACAACGCATGAGTTTCCTCGAATTTCTCATCAAGGCAAGGATTCTCAGGTGATTTTGCAAAAAAATATGGTTGTAACAATTGAACCAGGATTGTATCTACCAGATATTGGTGGAGCGCGATATGAAGATATGATTCTTATTACAGAAGAGGGATATCGGTTTTTTTATCCCATTGATCCAGACGAATAATAGGTTAAAAAAATCTATAAATCATTATGAAAAATAAGCTTGGATTTCGTCAAAAAATTATACTTAGCCATATTTTTTTATTTGTGGTTTTTATTGCTTTTGCTTTTCCGTTTATCACTAAATCGGTGCAAAGAATCGTATTTAATAGCTTGCATGTGAGCACTTCTTATCTTGTAAACTTATTAGAGAAAGCACGAAATGAACAGCAAATTTTAACTCTTTTACAAGATGCAGATGATTATATCTTTTTTCATGTCTCTCTTTTTAATAATAAAGGCGAAGCATTATATGATTCTTCTTTAAAACAAGTGACTAAAAAAGAAAGCATAAATCCTTTAACACACTCAGAGGTTGTGGATGCTTTAGGGCACAAAATTGTTTATTTTATAGGTTATAATAAACAAGAAGCAGAAAAGCTGGCCTATATTACGCTGCCTTTTCATGTAAACAATCAAACATACATTTTGCGAACGGCTATTCCCTTTTCTCAAATGCATGAATTCACTTATGAATTTGAAATGTGGTTTTTGGCTTTTTGCTTTTTGGCCATGTTGTTTTTTGCTGCAATTACTTGGTTGATTTTTCATCGGATTAATTATCCTATTCAACAAATTATTCGTGCGATCAAACCCTATCAGTTAGGAGTAGAAACCGTCATCAATCCGATTGTATTGAGCGATTCCATCGATGAAAAAGATCAGTTTTATCAATTAGCACAAACATTAAATTCTCTTTCAGAACATTTGCGCCTTCACATTAAACAAATTATTGATGAAAGAAATGAAAAGGAAGCCATTTTAGATTCCCTAGGAGAAGGGGTTATTGCAGTAGATGCAGAGCTGCATATTCGCTATATCAATTTTATGGCTAGCAAGATGCTAAGAATATCTAAAAAAGATGTGTTGGGAAATGTTTTCGCCTTTGCTTCAGAAGGAACACCTAACGCTAAGCTGCTCAATAAATGTAGACAGCTTCTAGAAAGCTGTCAAAGAAAGCGTGCTTTACTAACTGATTCCATGATCGTTAACAATGGTAAAAAGAAATATATCGATCTTATTGCAGCTCCTAAAAATCATCGAAGTGGAGCTATTATAGTTCTACAGGATAAGACCAGTCATTACAAAGTTTTGGAAATGGGAAAGGATTTTGTGGCAAATGCTTCTCATGAATTACGCACACCCATCACAATTATTACAGGCTTTGCAGAAACCCTACAAGATTTGCCGGATCTGCCTCGTGATGTTGTTATAGAAATTACGGAGAAAATCGTTCGGAATTGTCAACGTATGGATAGTTTGGTCAAAAACCTATTGACTCTAGCTGATTTAGAAAACCTTCCTCCTTCTCGATTTACAGAATGTGATGTGGTAGCTATTGTGGAAACCTGCCTACAAGTTGTATTGTCCCTTTATGAAAAAGCGAAGATTCAGATTGAGAAAAGTGAGGAATCGATTCTTGTAGCGGCTGATCCTGATATCTTAGAATTAGCCATTATTAACTTATTGGATAATGCTGCTAAATATTCTCCTCCTCCAGCTGAAATTTTAGTGCAAATTGCACAAACTTCAGAAGAGGTCTCTATTACCATCCAAGATAAAGGAATTGGCATCCCCGCAGCGGATCTTGAACATATTTTTGAGAGATTTTATACTGTAGATAAAGCGCATTCAAGGCGTTTAGGAGGAGCTGGATTAGGTCTTTCTATTGTAAAAACGATTATTGAGAACCATCACGGAGTTATTTCAGTAAAATCTGAGATGGGAATAGGGACTACCTTTACTATTTTGTTGCCTAAGCTAAAACGTATAGTGCCTATTTAAGCCTCTTTCCTAAAACTCATTCCATTTTGGGTTTTCTTAGAGACGGTCTTTTTTTGATTTAACTGTGCTCGGCAATATTTCCTGATAGTCTCATAAAAAGCTGTTTCTATTGGGTATTGTTTGATCAAAGACTCTAGTTCTTGTCTATTGAATAGCTTTGTTTTTCCCCTTTCCCATTTCTTCTTTTCACCTGCAATGATTGCATAGGTAAACTCCTCTCCAAACATGGCTTGTAAAACAAAAAAGTGCGCAGAGCATAAATAACAACAAGCCCCTTTTTTATGAATCATTAAAAAATCAGCAAGCGGTGGAATTCCTTTCTTTTGTTTAATATCGTATTGATTAGTGCCTTGGATCATTTTATAATAGTTTTCTTGAAGAAGAGGATCCTCTGGCATAAGTTCATTTAAGGTAGGCTCATTTAATGTTTTTGCTTTAGCAATTAGAGCGTCTAATAAAGTGCATGCAGCTTGGTTATCGGGTAATATAGTTGGATAAAGCAGGCATAAAAGCCTAGCTGTAATCGTATAGAAAGGATGGTTCCTAGGTTCTTGTTCTTGGGCTAAAGGATAGAGGTTCAATTGTGATCCTTTAAGTGCTTGCGAAAGACGAGGGGACTTGTATTCTGTATGGCGTTTTACCGGGGGTTTAGGTTTAGGCGTGCTTCCTTGTTTTTGTGTGGTAAGTGATCTGTAGCTAAGGCCCGCTGCTCCATTGAAGTGTTTTTGCTGCAACTGATAAAAATTTTCTATCCCATTTATTACGACCCCTGTTTCTTTTGTGTCTTTTAACAAAGAATTTGATAGGAAAGTAAAAATCGCAAAGATGGCAAAAATAAAGGGGAGTACATTCATGATTTTACACTATAGGTAATAGGGTTTTTTTGTTCTGTAACAAACAACACCAGATCATAAATATCTTGATCTATTTTTACATGTAGACGAACCATTTCAGGGAGTTGTGCTTTTGTTTTTAGCCATGCAGATTCCCAAATAGCTTTTGTTTGATCAAATAACTCAAAGGTAAAAGCATGGACATTCTCTAATAGAATTTCATCTCTTTTACTATCTTGTTTAGAAAAGGTGCTTAAGACAAGTTGTTTATGATCGTTTACATAAAGCATAGAGTGGATCATTCCACAGAAATTTACCTCTTTATCTTTATTCTCATAGCAAAAAGTCAATGAGGGATGATCTTCATAGGAATCTATGTAGATGCCAGACTCGTTTTTAGCAAGAGAGTTTATGATTTGGTTCATTTTCAAACGCATCATTTCACGAGGAAAAATCATTTGCTTTAATTGAACCATTTCCTGCTTTTTTTCTAGAGTTTGCCTCAGTAAAGAGAATAAAAAACTCACTATGATCCCCATTAGAATCAAACCAATCAGAACTTCTAACAAGGTAATGGAGTGCTTTTTCTTAGGCATTTTTAAGTCATCCTTAAAGCAGATAATGATCTTAAATTATTGTTATATTTAAGATAAATAGGATTCCTATACATAGGATGAGCTGTTCTTTCGAATTTAACCTTTGCAGACGTTTTTGGATGCAATCTTAAGTAGCTGTATTAGCAAAAAAAGCTTTAAACAGACTTTAAGGCTTAATGTTCGTTGCTACCTGTTTTTTGCTAATTGAGAAAAAACAGGTAGCTTGTTAAGAGCTAATACAAATCCTCCATTTCCCAATATATTTGCACAAGTGATTACAGGATCAAATAAGATATACAAAGCGGTTATTAGAGAAGACATCTCTGTGGTAAATCCTAGTTGACTCTCTAAGATAGGTAGCATGACAATAATTCCCCCACCTGGAATAGCTGCTACAGAAAACTTTGCTATGACAAAGTAAAGAGCAAATAATAGGTAAGCAAAAAAAGCGGGTTCAGGAACGCCAAAGTTTTTCATAACCGCAAAAGCAAAAATAGGAATCGCAAAACAATCTCCGATTAAGTGAGTATTTACGGTTATGGGAGTGCTTAAGCGAGTTAAAGAAGGGTTTTTAGTATTTTTCTCAGTGCCTATAATTGTTAAAGGTATGGCAGCTGCACTTGACATGCTACTAAATCCTGTAAGAGCAGCTGGGAGCATATTTTTAAATGTGTGTAGAAAAGAAGATAAACAAAAGCGATTAGATACCAAATAGATGCATGCGATGTAAATAAATTGTGAAATAGCTACTAGTATAAAAATTAGAGAATAGTCGTAAATAATTGTATGAATGAGTTGATCGTGGATCAACTTCATGATGAATCCAGAGATAAAAATAGGGATTACAAAGGTCAGCAGATTAAGCATTCTCTGGATAGCTTTTTCAAAATAGAGCGAAATTTTTAGACCAAGCGTTGGTTTAAAAAGAGAAAAGAATATCCCAGAGAAGATCCCTGCAAACATCGCATGATCATTAGCAATCCATTTAGGAAGAGTAAAAGACCAAATAGGCATAAGAGCTATTTGATCTGCTGGCATTTTAATACAAAGATCGAATTGATAGATGATAGAGCCTATCTGGGAGCTAATCATTGTTGATAAAAAATTTGAAAAACAAAGAGCTATAAGAAGAAAAAAGATCGCTTTTGTAGCAGTACGCGATAGCTGAGAAAGCGTTTTAAACAGCAGCATGAAAATCATAATAGGCAGCATAAAAACAATTAAGGATTTTACAGATAAGCTCAGAGAGTAGACAAACTGCTTGAGATAAAGGGGAATGAATCGATCAATAGAGAGAATAAGAAGAATAATAGCCAAGAGGATAATTGGCATTTTACGAAACATAAAAAAATCCTTTTAGGAAGAATTTTCTCATATAACCTACATTGCTCTCAACTGTAAAATTTTTTTACATCAAGAGGTTTTATCTCTTTTATAAAAACAAATAGCCCCAAGCCCTACTGCAAGAAGTAGAAACACGCTTAAACTAATGGTATTAGAAAAAAAGGGATGCTCTATTGCAGGGATAACACCAAGTACGGTTAACAAAGCAATGACCACACCTGTACAAGCATCTCCTGCTACAAGACCAGAAGCGGCTAATACGCCTTTTTCAGAAGCTGTAGTCATATGTGTTGTTTTTTCTCTTTTTTTAACAAAAAAAGAAACAATCCCTCCTAACATCATTGCAGTACTCAAAGAAAGAGGTAAATATAAACCCAGAGCAAAAGGCAAAACAGGCAAGCGAAGTAGTTCCATAGATAGTCCTAAAAGCACGCCCACCAAAATTAAGGTAACAGGAATATTACCTTGAATCACTCCTTTTGCAATTAGAGCCATCATGGTGCCTTGCGGGGCTGGTAACTCTGCAGAGCCTAAAACATAGGCTTGATCTAACAAATATAGAGTGGTTCCAATGGCAAGAGCTGGTAGGAAAATACCGATAATCTCTGCAATCTGTTGCCATCTAGGAGTTGCACCGAGTAAAAAACCTGTCTTTAGATCTTGAGAGGTAGTACCCGCTAAAGCAATAGCAATATTGACAACTACACTCATGGTTAATGCAGCGATCAAATAGATGCGCTCGGTCCAACCAATAGCAACAAAAATTAAACATGTCAGAAGAAGGGTTGTTAAAGTCATGCCAGAAACAGGATTAGAAGTGCTTCCAACTATACCAACTGTTAGTGAAGTAACCGCTACAAAGAAAAATCCTAATACAGCAAGTAATACGATAGTTGTTAAATTCATGGCAGATCCAGGAAGGAGCCAAAGAGTGATAATAATGGCTAAAGATCCAATAATGAGCCAACGAAGGGAAATATCTCGATCCGTTCTGGGTATATTTTTTCTAGGAATTCTTTGGAATAATTCCTTGAAACCAACAGAAAAGGTTTTACGGATAATGGGTGCAATTTTTACTAAGCTAATTAACCCTCCAATGGCTACTGCACCAGCCCCGATGTAGCGAATGTAATTTGCCCAAATCTCTTCGGCAGACATTTGTGCAACAGGGATGGTTGCTGGGAAAATAATGGTTTGATTAGAACCAAATAGTTGAATTAAAGGAATAAGAATCCACCATCCTAAAGCTCCTCCCCATAATAGCAAACTGGTAATACGAGGACCTACAATGAAACCTACACCAAGTAAAGCAGCAGTGCAGTCCATACTAAATTCTGTTTTTTGAAAAAAAGGTAAAACCCATTTGGGAGTTTCTTTTAACAGTTGAAAAGCTCCAGAAAAGCATTTATGAATAGCTCCTACAATAATCCCTAGGAAAGCAAAAAAAGCCATCTTCTGAGAAGAAGCACCAGCTTGTAGAATCTGAGCACATGCCGTTCCCTCTGGAAACGGCAGTCTCTTATGTTCATGTACAATGATATAACGACGCATGGGGATCATAAATAACACACCTAAAATTCCACCTAATGCAGCCAATATAAAAATGCGCCAAGCAGATAAACGCTCCCCTAAAAAAAAGAGAGCAGGAACGGTAAAAATAACTCCAGCTGCTAATCCTTCTCCTACAGATGCTATTGTTTGTACAAGATTATTTTCTAAAATCGATACCTTTTTACAAAAAGTGCGTAAGATGGCCATGGATAATACAGCAGCTGGAATGGAAGCAGAAACAGTTGTGCCGATCTTTAAGCCTAAATAGGCATTACCAACTGCAAAGACCAGTCCGAGTATCATCCCCAGCAAAATGGCACGCAGAGTGAATTCTCTAGGTGCTTTTTCCGTAATATTTTTCATAGTAAAGAAGTTTTCTTTATTTTTGAAAATGCCGCGGAAAGAGATTTTTTACTATTCTTTTTTTATTTTATCCATGCATAAAGTATTTTAAATAACTAAGCTTAACTTAAAAGATTGATAATAAATCACCTTAAATCTACTTTTACAAAAGACTTGCTATTCAATATAGGATGAAAATCTAGACTTATATGTTGTATGAGCTAAAAAAGGATTTTTATGCTTATTTTTCTACTTCTTTTTTGAAGAAGCTTACATGCAAGTATTTGTTTTTGCAAATGCTTGGTTCTATGATTTGAAAGAATCAATAACTAATATCGTATAGATAATAATTAAAAAATAATTCTAGTATATTTATTTTATAAATAATTATTGCGCATGAAATTGATCAAAATAATATTAAAGTAACTTTTAAATTTAGGTATAAAATGAATTCTATCTCTCCCTTTAATAACATAACATCAAATACACCTCTATTTTTCTCTTCCGCAAATTCTTTTAATGTGACTATTTATCGAAGGGATACGTATCCAGATACATTAGAGGAGACCATTTTTAGATCAATTTTAGGGAACAACAGAGAAGATTCTCATTCTTCTTTTAGGATTAAGCGCGCAACTCCTATTAGATCCAGAACAAAAAAGAGCAAAGTGAAAAATTGTTCAGATGCTTTAAAAAGCATAAAGAAAGCTAAAGTATTCACAAAAGATTTGCAGAGTTCTTTAAGAAATGTCCGTTGCGATTTTTCTAATAAAGATAGTGAAGATAGTGAATCAGCAAAAAAAATGTATGATGATATGCAAAATTATTTACATTTCAATCGTGAAATAGAACCTCGTGAAGTAGAATTAAGCCGTTTTCTATTTTTGAGCAGAATTGTATTTAATTCAAAGAAGCCTATTTCTTCTGATTTAGTTAATAAGTATTTAGCTACACTTAATCAGATAGCGAAATTATTTTGGAAGCCCCAGCCTGTTAGTGAGCCTGAAAAGTCAAAGATAAAAATAATAATTACGGAGTTTTTGAAATATAAGTTAGTCGAAAAATGTAAGGATGATGAACGAGAAGCCATCCATTCAGCATGGAAACAATGCATGCTAGATATTTTTTCAGCATTTTCCTCTCTATGTCATATAACAGAAGAGTGTACCGCTTTTGCCATAAATTACGTAAGCAACTTGAGAGATTTAATAGGCATAATTCCTCAAGGGAAAAAAGAATCAATAGGAGGTTCTCTATGGAGTCATTTGCAAGGATTCATCATTATTACAAAAAATGAACCTAATGTAGAAGCAAGAAAAGCCTTACGAGAACAACTTCAGATTCAGAATATTAGAGGAGTTAGAGATCTAATCAATCAGGCTAACTTAGCTGCACAACAAGATGAATCCACTACTCCAAAAGAAGATTTAGTATTTCCTCAGAATATAACTGAAGATTCAACTAGCATGTTTACAGATCAAGCGGATCAGACTGATCTAGCCGATGAGGACTCTACAACTGCAGCGCAATCTATAGCTACTATGGAGGCTGTTGATTCTGTATTCTCAGCTGAGGATGAAGCTATTGAAGAAGAGGTAACTAGCATATTTTCAGCTTCAATAAATCAGACCCATGTAATCGATGAGATTCCTACAATCACAGCTCAAAGTACAACCGCTGAAGCTATAGATCAAGCAGATCAGACTGATTTAGCCGATGAGGACTCTACAACTGCAGCGCAATCTATAGCTACTATGGAGGCTGTTGATTCTGTATTCTCAGCGGAAGATGAAGCTATGGAAGAGGTAACTAGCACATTTGCAGCTTCAATACATCAAGCTCTTGTGGCAGATGAGGTTCCTGCAACCACAATTCAAGCATCTACTTCTGTGGATGTAAGTACTGTGTTCTCAACCCAAAGTATAACTGTTGAAGACGTAATTAGCGTGTCTACAGATCAAGCAAATCAAACTTACACGACCAGAGAATTCTCTGTAAACACAGCTCAACCTACACCTACTGTGGAGATTATTAGTTCTATATCCTCAATTCAGGATAAAACCACTAATGCTGTAACTAGCTCTACAGATCAAGATCAAGAGTCGAGCACCATATCTGCAGAAAAAAAACCTATTGAGAAGGTAACTAGTGCATCCCTGCAGATTCCTATTATAGCTACCTTAGTAGGGATTGCTTCTACATTATCTGCATCTATTGGGTATATTTTTTACCGCAAGAAAAAGTCAGAAATTGGCATCTCTCGTGCTAAATCTTCTGCTCAGGAGAGCACAGTCTAAAAACTTGAAGAAGTTTTAAAAAATCTTGCGTACTTCTATAGAAGAAATAGCAGAGCTATTTTCCTATGAAAATACGCAAGATACATCATTAATCGGTTCTGAAAAATGTCTTAAGGTGCATTCATTTTTGACTCATTTTCCATTGTGGGTGGCTCTTAGAGAAATTTTTAAATTTAACTGTTGTTAATTTTAATCATTGTATAAATTTATTATTAAAAATAAATATACACTTTGAATATGAGATGTGCTTCTAGCCTAATTTTAACTGTTATAAATACTTTCAGAAATCCTGATGGGGGAGAAAAAAATTGGTCTTATCCTATTGATTATGTAAGTATATTCAATAGACATGGTTCACAGACTACAAAATTACTAGAAGTACAACTTGTAAAAGCGGTTATAGGTCAAGCAGCTTCTCTTGCTGTAGTGTCCATAGCAGTTATAGAAACGATTGCTTATACAGCTTTGACAGCTGTTTCATTGGTGTTTTATCGCTACACCCACATGCCTTATACGTTTTCTATAAGCCTTTTAAAAAGTAGCTCTTTTACCATTGCCTGGGTTTTTTCTAAAATTGAATATTACTCTTTAATAAGTATTAGAGAGGGCCCTCTAGATTGGGCTCGATCAGATCAAGAAAGGCAGCGTAGACTGGTTATTCTATTAGTTATCAATGCTGTTATAGCTACTACAAGCTTTTTTTTTGGAGTGCATATGCTCCAAAACGAGCCTACTCATGAATCGTTTGCTAGACGAAAAATCAGTCCCAGTTGGTTTTTTCGAGATGAAGATAAAGTAGAAATCATTCGACAATTCTTACCAAGTGCAACAGATGGTTTTATCCAACATTGTATACGAAATGATATAATTTGGGGAGATTTGATGAGATTGCTAAACATTTCGCCTAGTCGATTAGAGAACCATCTTAGAAATCTAGATCAGAGATATAGAGGAGAGCCTGTGATTACTGCAGCTCTTGATGAGAATGAAGAGTGGGATGATGAAAACTATACGTATGTTTGTGCAATTACACTAGAGCCTTTAATAGATCCAGTACAAGATCCTACTGCAACAGGTACAAATCCTACACTGTATGAAAGAGAAGCTATTGTGCAATGGTTGAGTGCAAAGTCCATCTCGCCTTTTACTAGACAGCCATTAAGCGTTTCTAAATTGCTGGAAATAGATGAAAGGCTTCCAGAAACAGAAGTTCGAGCAGGGATTAGAGAGCAGCAAGAGAGAATAGCAAGGAAAAGAGCTAATAGAGAGATAGCTTAAATAGTACGGGTTTTTATGAGGAGCTGGTAAATAAAATATCTTTTTTTAGCTTTTGCATTTTCTGGGCATATCTCGATAAGAATACGAATCAAATAATGATTTTTTTCTCGTAAATGGGTATATCCATACTCTTTTATGATTAGTTTCTTAGAAGAAGAGCCCAGTTTTAGAATAAAGGATTTAGGTGCTGATAGTTCGATTTTCTCTTTTGGACCGTTTGCCGATAGAATGGCTAGAAATTTTTTTTCCTGAGAATATAAATCTTTTTTAATACTAGAAAATTGGAGATCAGCTAATCTACGTACCTGCAAATCTTGTAGGGATAGATACTCTTTTTGCAAAGATTTTATAGGCAAATAAGCAAAGGGTAGTATCATAGTGCTAAGTAAAAATAGGGCAATCAATAGCTCTAGTAATAAGAAAGAGTGCTTTTTGATAATGAGTAATTTCATAATGCTTTCTAATCTACCCGTGAAGGCTTTTTTTTGTATAGATTTGACAAAATATCTTTACATATAGTAGTCTTAATATTTTCTTAACAGAGATGGTAACATGCAATTACGTGGAAAATCTCTTTATAATTTGTTGCGGGTAAAGCATAACAATAACCCTAAAGCGCAGGTTCTCCCCTGGCAAGTAGAGGATTTGCGGGAGTTAACACTTGCTACTTTATTTACCCGCTTGGGTAAGCTTGGTGTTTTTTTTGATGAGTTAAGTTTTATAGAACAAGCTCAGCAATTTGATAATCCAGAGGAATTAACCGGGAATATGTGGACAAAGGATGAAGAGGGCTTAGCTAAGTGTTATCTTTTGTTGTTTGAGCTGTGGCGTAGACTTTTACCGGAAAATCCACCCCTCTCTTTGTTTTGCGATCAATTAGATTGTTTAATAGAGGCATATGACAGAGGATCTTTGGTAGAGTTTGATCCGTTGCAAGAAGCTTTAGAGTCATTGGAGGATATTCTTGATAATGCAGTGGATGAGGGAGGGTCTGCAGAAGAGGTTTTCTTATATGTATGTAGCTACTCTGCTCATGATTTAGAAAGTTTTATCCTCGATTACATCGCTGATCAAATGATAGAGGAAAATTACGTTGGTGCTTCTGAATTATTAGATGGGTTTTCTCCGTATGTAATTCATAAAAAACGCTTTGAAGCATTAAGAATCTGCTTATTTCTATCAACAGGTACCCCATCCGCTTCTTTGATGTTCGATCGATTTTTAGAGGATTTACAAGAAGAGCCAGATTTCGAATCTCTTTTGATTTTGATGGATTATTTAGTCTATCGCGGTAATCGAGAGTTTTTCTTTAAAGTAGTCAAACAAGCACTTCTTTGTATGCAAATGGAAGAACAATTTCAGGATGTGCTTGAAATGATGACTGAATATTATCATTACATGGATCTAGAAGAAGAAGAAAGGCGCATTTTGCAAATGAGTAATGCCCGAAAAAGTTTTCCTTTAGAAGCATTGCTGAATCGTAAAGATCCTGTTTATTTGGAAATAGTCAAAGAGGCATTAGAGAATGCGTAGAGGTTTGAAGTCTAAATAGTCACAAGAGGTTAAGATATATTGAACCCCGCGAGCTGGACCAA
This sequence comes from Candidatus Rhabdochlamydia sp. T3358, assembly GCF_901000775.1. GTDB lineage: Bacteria > Chlamydiota > Chlamydiia > Chlamydiales > Rhabdochlamydiaceae > Rhabdochlamydia. The sequence goes on along the minus strand of NZ_CAAJGQ010000019.1, from coordinate 63,861 downwards.
AAGGAAGCGCTTTTTTTCTTACGTTATGTAGGTGTCCAAATACGCAGTATTGAATCTGAAATTGTTCTAAAATTTCTGAAGCACGAGAGGAGTTTAAGTGAGGGCCAATGGGTGGATAGTGGGTTAACGCAATACGAACACGTGCAAGAGGAGATAGCTGTTTTAAGCTTAATTTTAATCGCTCTAGCTCTCTTAGAAAAATAACCTCTTGCTTTTCAGGACTCTCTTTTAAGGTTTTTTTTTGTAGAGGGTTTTCTTTGAATTCAATGTAGTTGTTAAATTGATATTCGTAAGTATCCCATAATCTACTGCCACCGATGGCTACATCTTGCCATAAAATAGCATCATTGTGAATACATTGAATGGAAGCTGGCATAGCTTGTGCAAGCTTTGCTTTGGAACTCCACCAATAATCGTGATTTCCTCGTAAGATGATTTTATGCCCAGGTAGAGCATCTAACCAGTTTAAGTCAATAAGAGCTTCCTTTAGGCGCATGGCCCAAGAGATATCTCCTGGAATCAACACCAAATCTTCTTTTTTAATACATTCTAGCCAATTAGCATGAATTTTATCGGTGTAATTTTTCCAAGCAGGACCAAAAACCTCCATAGATTTTTTAGGTGCGCCAAAACATAGATGTGGATCTGAAAGAGCCCAAATTTTCATTAGAGAGTAAACCCATCAGGAACTTTTGTTCCAGATGTTATAATGATAATCCCATCTCGAATATAAATACCACGATCTTTAAAGGTATCTAGATGATTTATAGCATTTGGGTTGGTCAATGTTACGTTATCACCGATAATGGTATGTTCATCGACAATCACTTTTTTCAATAGGCAGTTTTTACCGATAGAACAAAATTGCGGTAGAGTACTAGGAGAGGGGAATGCACTAAGATTTCCCACCAAAACGCAACTTTCAATGACACTGCCGGATCCTATTCTTATTCGCATACCAACTACGCTATTGGTAATTTGAGAAGCTTCGTTAATGGATCCTTGAGCAATAATGGAGTCACTTACTCTTGCATTTCTAAGTAAAGTACTGGGCAATTGTTGCGCAGTAGTAAAAATAGGTTTGGTATCAAGATGATTTTCTTTGGTTAAAGCTAAATTTGCCTGATAATAGGAAAGAACAGTACCAATATCTTCCCAATACCCATCATGTTGATAGCAATAGGTGCCTCCCTTATTCACTTGCAATGGAATAAGATGCCTACCAAAGTCATCCCCTTCTTCTTTTAGCAAATTAAAGAGAGCATCTCTTTTACATAGATAAATACCCATAGATCCTAAGTATTTTGTTGTAGGTTGGATAAATCGTTTTAGGGTGGCTATATCAGAGGGTTTTTCAAAAAAGTCCAAGACTTCTCTTTTAGCAGAAATATTGAGTACTCCCATACGCTTTGCTTCTTGCTCTTCAACACTTAAAGCTGCAATGATAAAATCGGCATCACTCTCTTCTGCAAAGGCAAATAGCTTATTAAAATCCATATTGTAGAGTTGGTCTCCTGATAGAATTAAAAAATATTCTGAAGAGGAGGCTTCAAAATGCTCAATGCTTTGTCTGATAGAATCAGCGGTTCCTTTAAACCAAACTTTGCGCGTAGGTGTTTCTTCAGGCGACAGCAGTTGAATATTGCTCTTATGAAATTGATCGAAGTGATAGGTCTCATAAATATGTTGTTGCAAAGAAGAGGCTAAGTATTGAGTAATCACAAAGATCGAGTCTAATTTAGCATGTAAACAGTGAGAAAGAGGAATGTCAATTAAACGATAGGTTCCGCCAAAGCAAACCGCTGGTTTACAGCGGGTTTGGGTAAGAGGAAACAAACGAGTCCCTTGGCCCCCTGCTAGAATAATACAATCGGTCTTTTGCGCAAAAGCGAGCATATCCATGTAGTATCTAAAATTGTATTAAATTATTTATAGGATCAGATTTTAACAAATCTATTTAATCGTCTTTTAACAACTAATGGATTAGTAGGCAAGAGGGGTTACTTTGTTTATATGATTTATAATTTGTATTTATAAAATAAATCAAATCTCTGTATTTAGGTTATCTATCATAACTCTTTGCTGAAGAAATAGATGACGGGATTTCATGGACTTAACGAAAGTTTTTATGAGAACAAGGGCCTAAAAACCCTCGATAGTAGTCAAAGATACCTCTTAATGCTGCACGATGTAAAAGGCGTGTTGTTTTAGTAAACCGAGGATAAAAAGCATGGAGAAAGAGAGAAAATAGCTCCTTAGGAAGCTGAAAATAATAAAAGGCAAATCTCTGTTTTCTAGGAAGATGATGTTTTAAAAAAACTAAGCGATTGCGAAAGTAAAAATAGTGCCATAGAGCCCCTCTTCCTTGGAAACCGCAAGAAATCTTATGCCAAACTTTTGCTTGAGGTACAAAAAGACAACTATAACCAGCTTTTCTGATACGCCAACACCAATCAACTTCTTCCCAAATAAGGAAGAATTCTTTGGATAGAGTGCCTACTGTTTCTATTACTTCTTTTGTCACAAAAATAGCACAGCCACAAGCATATTCAATTTCTGCAGTGCTATTATACTCGTTTGCTAGATCAATTTCTTTATAGCCCTTATGATAGAGACGAAGGGTTTTAGAATGAAGAAATCCGCCTGCATGCCAAAGCGTTATAGGTTCATCGTAGTAAAAAATTTTGGCACCTAAGCAACCAGCCTTTGGATGGGCTTGGGCGGTTTGTACAAAGTGGGTGAGTAGATCTTTTGCAATAACCGTATCGTTATTAAGTAAGAGTACGTATGTGCAGTCATGTTTGATTGCATAAGCTATACCCTGGTTATTCCCTTCTGCGTATCCCAAATTTTCTGGCATAGATAAGAGAGTGATTTTAGGAAAATGCTCTCTTAGTGTTGTCCCATCAGTGGGATGCAGGCTATTGTCGACAACAATTGTTTCAAAAACAGGGTAGTCTAAAGCAAAAACCGATTGTAGACATTCAATCGTATTCGCTAAAGATCCATAATGTAGAATAATAATGCCAACTTTAGGAAGCATTTTATACAAAGGTTTTTAAATAGATATTCTTTGTATAACACAATCAGGGATATTTTAGGAAGAGGCTTCTGTCAGATTTTTTGACCTCATGTGCATGGTAGCTAGATCGGACAAATGGACCGCAGAACAGCGGTTGGGGTAGCAAATTTATTGATAAATTGACCAAGGATTTACAGAATTGAGGGCATTTTATCTGGAATATAAATTAGTGCCACCCGCAGTGGCACAATTTAACGAGCTCGAACACCTAGGGATTTTGGCTCAAATTCCTTGGAGCTTATAACATTAGACCTCTTTCGAAACCCATTAGCACAGCTCCAGATTATAAATCCCAGCAATTAGATTAAATCGAAGACCAAACCTTTTTCGTCTATTTCTATAACGATCAGCTAAAATTTTGAATCGCTTAAGCAAGCCAATAACATTTTCATTAATTACGCGTTCTTTGGAAAGCAATTGATTATTTTTTTTATCTTGTTTTTTTAAGGGATTTTTCTTACTTCTTCTCTTAGGCATTTGGGTTTTAGTATGAAGCTTTTGAAGTCCTCTATACCCTCCATCTGTTAAAAGATTTATTTCGGCATGAAACTTAATTTTAGATTCTTTAAATACCCTAAAATCATGCCTTCTGCTTTTAGAAAAAAAGGTGCAAATAATCTTTTTTCTTGCTCATTACAAGCTGCGTCTTTAGCGTATGCCTTTTCTTCTTTCCAGAGTAAAAACGCTTTTGTTTTTTTTAGGCCGCTCTATAGGTGTTTCTGTGGCATCAATTAAAATGATCTCATATTCCCTATCGCTTTTTACTAATTCTTTGCGCCCTGGCAGGGCAAAGAGAGGATGTTTAATTAACGTGTCTTCTACCCATCGTATGGTTTTGTAAGCCGTACTTTCGCTTACATTATAGCTTTGGCTTATATGAAAATATGTCCTATATTCTCTTAGGTATTCTAAGCTCATAAGCAGCATATCTTCTATTCTTAATTTATTGCTTCGGCCTCCTCGGGCTTTTTTCGTTTTGTGACTTTCCAATAAAATCGATATCATTTGATCAAATGTGCTACGTTTCACTCCTGTTAAACGTCGGAATTTCTCGTTATCTAGGTCTTTTGCTTTTTCAAATTTCATAAGGCTCTTGCAGTTTTTAAGAGCGTTATTTTATAGAAAAGATCTTTTGTTTTCTAGTTTCGAAAGAGCTCTATTGTCTTGATGGAAAAACTGGGCAGCATTGAAGAACGCATCTGGTACTCTAATAAAACATTAGAGAATGGTTGGATCCGTAACATGCTCTCTACCTGGGTAGCTGCTGTATAAGGGATAGAAGAAAGGCGATAACGAACTTCAGAAACATCCTACCAGCTCCACGATTTAACGCAACAAGTATTAAAAGATTCCTTCTTATTACTCATAAAGATTATATAGATTGGTTTATTTTGCTAAGGAATAAAGGATCTACTTGCTTTATTGCGCGGGTTTCAATATTATAAACATCGCGCAACAAACATGTTTTTATGTTTTTTACGCGATGTTTATAAAAAAAATAGTCGCGCTTGAAACATTCAATTATGTTTGTTGCGCGGTTTTTATGAAAATAAAAGTCGCGCATCAGCGCTCATAATGTTTTTTTTGGCTGTAAGTAAACATAAAAAATGTATTAAAAATAGTTGCTAGGTACATATGGCTAATAAAAAAGCGGGAACCGGGGACATTTCAGAAAAGATCATAGGGCGTTTAAAAGAGCAGGAATTACTGCAAGATCTCGTTAAATCTAAGAAATCAGAGTTCATTGCTGTTTACGGCCGTCGTAGAGTGGGAAAAACTTATCTCATCAAAAACTTTATGGGGTCTTTCCCCTACGTATTTTTTCATGTAACTGGAGTACAAAAAGGTCCTATAAAAGCTCAACTAAAAGAATTTGCTAAGCAAATAGGTAAAACCTTTTATCAAAGTCCGTCTATTATCCCTCAGAAAAGCTGGGATGATGCTTTTGAAGACCTTACCAAAGCCATCAATGAGCTCCCAAAAGAACAAACTGTTATCCTTTTTTTTGATGAATTTCCCTGGATGGCGACACCGCGTTCAAAAATTCTTATAGCATTGGAGCTGTATTGGAACCGTTATTGGGTTTTTGATAAACGCATCAAACTAATTATCTGTGGGTCTGCTACCTCCTGGATTATTAATAACATCATCAATAACAAAGGCGGTCTACATAATAGAGTAACGCGCACAATTCAATTGCAACCATTTTCTTTACATGAAACAGAGAGCTATCTAAAAGAACATAAAATCCACCTTAAGCATAGACAAATTCTCGATCTTTATACAGTTTTAGGAGGAGTTCCTCTCTATTGGTCCTTTGTGCGGAAGGGCCGTTCTTCCCATCAATGTATCGATGAACTATGCTTTCAACGCAACGGTCCTTTAGTCAATGAATTTGAACGTTTATTTGAATCGCTTTTTGATGATCCCAAACCTTATACAGAGCTTATTCGTTTTATTGCAAAACATCGATATGGAATAGGTCAAGCGGAACTGATCAAGCTAGCTAAACTTCCTAATGGCGGCAGTACGATTGATAGATTGCATCAATTAGAAGAAGCTGGTTTTATCACCAGCCTTGTTCCCTATGGGCATAAGGATAAGGGGGTATACTGCGTAATGGATGATGAGTATAGTCTTTTTTATCTGCGATGGATTGAGCCAAATTTGAAGACCATTGCTAAAAAAGAAATAAATGAAGGATTTTGGTTATCCCTATCTAGCCAATCGAGTTGGAAGACATGGGCTGGTTATGCCTTTGAATCTATCTGCTATAAGCATATTAATCAGATTCGCCGTGCTTTACATGTCAACCCAGGTGCTCATGTAGGAACTTGGCGTTATTCTCCAAGAGTAAAAGATGGCCAAGAGGGAGCCCAAATTGATTTGCTTTTTGATCGGCAAGACGGAGTAATTACGCTTTGTGAAATCAAATGCTCTGATAACCAGTTTGCAATTGATAAATCGTATTATCAAGAACTTGTGCGAAAAATGGAAGTATTTAGAAAGCAAACAAGAACAAAAAAACAGCTTTTTTTATCCATGGTTACTACGTATGGATTAAAAAAAACAATATATTCCGAGGAACTTATTACAGACCAAGCGACTCTTGAAGATTTGTTTAAGGAAATATATAAATGATGATTGATCTTTCTATCCTTTTGTCATGAGGTCTTTGACTTCATGTGCATGGTAGCTAGATCGAACAAATGGACCGCAGAACATTTGCTTAATCCCTATCTCTCGACCGTAGTCTGCATATTTTTGAAATTGCTCAGGAGTAATGAACTCTTTAACAAGAAGTTTTTTTCTATTTGCTTGCAAGTATTGCCCAATGGTAATGATATCACAGCCTGCTGTTTTCAGATCATCAATGGCTTGTTTCACTTGCTCAGGTGTTTCTCCTAAACCCACCATTAAGCCAGATTTAATAAATTGCGCTTTATGTGATTGTTTTACATAAGAGAGGATATTTAAAGAGCGAAGGTAGGTTGCTTTGTGCCTTACCCTGGGTGTTAATTCCTCAACGGTTTCTAAATTGTGGTTAAAAATGTCTGGTTGCTCTTTAAGAAGAAGATCAATGGCAGCGTAGTCCTCTGAAAAATCAGAGGTTAACACTTCAACCGTCACTTCTTTGCATTCTGCACGTACCTGGCGGATAATGGCTGCCATGTGAGAAGCTCCTTTATCGACAAGATCATCTCGTGCAACCATAGTGATAACCACATGCTTTAGTCCTAATTCTTGTGTACATAAAGCAATACGGCTTGGCTCATCAGCTTCAGGTTGTTTAGGGGTTTTTGAAAAATCGATATCACAAAACCCGCAATTACGCGTGCACTGTTTACCAAGTGCTAAGAAGGTAGCTGTGTGGTTGGAATAACATTCAAAACGATTGGGGCATTTTGCTTCTTCACATACCGTATTTAAACGATGCCTGGTTAAGATCTCTTGTGTGTGTGATAAGTTTGAGCCTCTGGGTAGTTTTCGATGTAACCAAGAGGGGAAACGTCCGGGTCTTAACAGTTGTGAAGAAGAGTAAGACTCGGGATTGATCGGCAGTTTATTGGGCTTATTTTGACTCATGATTTTCTCTTTGGCGGAAGGTGAAGAGGTGTTTCATTTGCTAATAAAGCAGCTTCATGCCAAGCCTCTGGTAGAGTAGGATGAGCATGAATAGTATCAATAATACAATCAAGGGTTAACTCTTGTGCAATGGCTAAACCCATTTCAGCAATTAAAGCAGAGGCTTCACTTCCTACAACTTGAGCTCCCAAAATTTGTCCGGTGGATTTATCTATGATAATTTGCGTAAATCCGTCTGTTTCTGCAGAGGCAACTGCTTTGCCAAGTGCTTGAAAAGGAAATTTACCAATAGTGGGGGTAAATCCTGCTTTTTCAGCTTCTTCGAATGTCATACCTACCATAGCGATCTCTGGGTTGGTAAAAATCACTGCCGGAATGGCATTGTAATGCATTTCAACGGTTTTACCTAGGATAGTATCTGCAGCTATTATCCCTTGATGAGAAGCTACATGAGCTAAAAGATTTTTACCTGTTACATCACCAATAGCATAAATTCCATCTAGATTGGTTTGCATTTTCTCATTTACAACGATAGCTCCTTTTTTATCAAGAACCACTCCTATCTTTTCTAACCCCAATCCATTAGATACCAGTTTACGCCCTATTGCAATAAGTGCTTTATCACAAAATAGCTCTTTGTCTCCTTCTAAACGGATGCGTAAACCAGATTCTTGTTTATCAATCCCTACTACTTTCACATTGGTTTGTATTTCAATACCTTTTTTCTGAAAAGCGCGTGTTAAAGCTTCAGAAATACTTTTTCCCTGATTGATTACAATAGAGGAAAGAGCTTCTAATATAATCACTTTTACTTTTAGATCGGCAAATAAAGAAGCAAACTCACAACCGATATATCCTCCTCCTACAATAACTAAGATTTTAGGTAGCTCAGTTAGTTCTAAAATAGAAGTAGAGTTGCAAACTAATTGATGATCGCATGGTAGTGAAGGGATATCCAAAGGCTCAGAGCCGGTTGCAATAATGATTTGTTCTGCTTCAATCTTGCAAGCGTCCTTACCTGTGATTTTGAGCTCTTTAGGCGATATAAACTCTGCTTGCCCGTATAGGATGGTAATCTGATTAGATTGTAATAGTCCCTGTAATCCTTTACGCATTTTTTCCACAACGCTGTCTTTACGCTGTTTCATTTTTGCATAATTGAGATGAATAGAGCCTATTTCTATCCCAAATTCAGCAGCATGGGTCATTCTATGTAAAAGATCTGCATGGGATAAGAGGGTTTTTGTAGGGATGCAACCTACGTTAAGGCAAGTTCCTCCAAGGAACTGTTTTTCTATAAGACATACTTTTTTACCCTCTTGTGCGAGTTTAATAGCAGCTACATATCCTCCAGGTCCTGCACCGATTACTGCAATATCATATTTTTTTTGATCCATGAAAAACTCTTGTTGTGATTGCAATCATGTTAAAACGCTAAAAAATATGATGCAATGGTAAAAATGCTACTCTTAATTCTTTTTTATTTAAAATTAATTTGAACCAAATTGATTGATAATTAGATATATCTGATTAGAAAAAGAAAAAAGCTAGAAATTTTGTCTTATGTGTGTGAAAATGAAGTTAGAATATTTTATATTAAGCTTGATTGTTTTATGATGGATAAAGAGCGACAAAAAATGTGTAGTAGCTGTGATGGGCGTATTCCTGTTGAAGCTCTGCATTGTCCCTATTGTGCAACAGAACAAAGTAGCAATGCTTTTGAAAAAAATTATTTGCAACAAAAAGCTCTTCAAGATAGCCTGCTTTCTTTTTATCCTCCTCCTTATTCGCTAAAAAAAAATCCTCCTATTAAGCAGGAGGAGCAAAAGCTAAATGAACAAAAGAGTGCTACGGTCTTGCTTAAAGCCCCTAAGGAGCCTGCCTTGGAAAAAAAATTTGTTTCTGCATCCAGCAGTAGTGTTTTTCCTAAAATAGAGGAAAAAACAGAGAAGGAATACCAAGAAGACAAAAATAGTTTTTGGCCTATTTTATTATTGTCCATTGCTGCTAATTTGTTTATCGTTGGAATACTTCAATTGCTTTTTTCTGATGAAGGCTATTTACGATTAGAATGGAATAGTCATTATTGGTTTTTTTATTGCCTAGCTTCTCTTCCTCTGTTTTTTTTAGGATATAAAAAAGTACACCATTTTAAATAGGTTTTACTCTCCTTGAAGGGGTTATTTGAGATAAATCGATTAAAGGTGATCTTTTATTTATACTAGGTTCTGCAAAATTCTCCGGCATAACCATGGTAAATTTAAACAAAGCATGTGCGATTTCTTGCTTAATTTCTAAACTTAAACGATCAAATAAAGCAAAAGCTTCATGTTTAAATTCCATCAAAGGATCTTTCTGACCAACTGCACGTAAATGCACTTCAGAGCGCAGGTGATCTATGTGTAACAAATGTTCTTGCCAGAGGCGATCAATGGTACGAATCAGCAATCCACGCACAACTTGGCATAAAACTTTTTCAGCAGAATCTAAATCAGCAGAGGCAAACAAAGATTGTGTTTGCTGAATTTTTTGAGATTCATGCTCAATTTTTTGTTCAAATGCCTCAAGTATTTTTTTTGTGGCTAATTGTTCAATATCTTCTAACTGCAAATAATCGTTATCGAATTCTTTAGGGTCAAAGGTTAAGGGGAAGTGGGTATGTAACCATTGCGTGTATCCTTCCGGATTCCAGCCTCCTTCTGTATTACGAGAAGAGAAAAATTGGTGGCACATTTGTATGCAAATACTTTCTAAAATTTCACGTGCAAGAGAAAGGGAATTCTCAATGTGTAGTACTTCATTACGGAAAGAATAGATTTCTTCTCGCTGCTTATTCATCACATCATCGTATTCTAGAGTATGCTTACGCATGGTATAATTGCGTTGTTCTACACGTTTTTGAGCGGTTTCAATGGATTTATTTAATACTTTTGCAGTAATTGCTTCCCCTTCTGGAGGACGGAATCTTTGTAAAAAGGTAGTGATTCTAGGAGAGGTGAATAACCGCATTAAAGAATCTTCAAAAGAAACATAGAATTTAGAGCTGCCAGGATCTCCTTGACGCGCTCCTCTACCTCTTAGCTGCCTGTCAATACGTCTAGACTGATGGCGTGTAGTTGCAACGACATATAACCCGCCGCTAGCTGCTATACCTTCTTTTAATTTAATGTCTGTTCCTCTACCGGCCATATTTGTTGCAACCGTAATAGCTCCTTTTGAGCCCGCTTCTGCAATAATTTCTGCTTCTCTAGCATGGTTTTTTGCATTGAGAATGGTATGCTCTAATTGATGTTGCTTCAAAATACGAGATAATTTTTCCGAGGCTTCTACAGATTCTGTTCCAATTAAAATAGGACGAGATTGCGAATGAACCGACTGAATGTCTTTTACAAGTGCATTATATTTCTCTCGCTCAGTCATATAAATTTCATCGTCGTAATCTTTACGGATACAAGGATGGTGAGTGGGGATTGCTAATACGTCTAACTTATAAATTTCTTTGAATTCATTGGCTTCTGTCATTGCTGTACCAGTCATACCGGCAAGTTTTGTGTATAGTCTAAAATAATTTTGCAGAGTAACCGTTGCATAGGTTTGTGTTTCTCCTTGAATAGCAACACCCTCTTTTGCTTCTATTGCTTGATGCAAACCGTCTGCAAACCGTCTACCTGGTTGGGGACGTCCTGTATTTTCATCAATGATCACAATTTTTTGATTTTCGATGATGTAATCGACATCATTTTCCATCAGTAAATGAGCTCGTAGAAGCTGTCTTAAATTATGAGAGCGTTCTTTACGGCGCGCATCTTCTTCTCTCAATAGAATTTTTTGATTACGCTTTTCTTGTTCGTCCCATGAGGGATGTTGATCGATATGAGCATATTCATGGCCTAAGTCTAACATGACAAAGTCATCTGAGGAGATCTGATTTTTCGAACCATCAACCCATTGCTGAATTCCTCTATCGGTCAATTCAAACTCATTAGCGCGCTCATCAACAATAATTAAAAGCTCTGCTAGGGCATCATGACGCTCTTCCTTATTGGGTTCAGCGTAAAAATACGTATCCCATTTTTCAATTTCAGCTCTTAATTTGGGATTTTCACGAAGTTTTTTAAGAATTATATTTTGAGGCATTCCTTTGCTAACAAGCCAGAGATTTCGAAAAGCTTTCTCATATTCTGCTTCTTGGATTTTTGATAATTTGAGTTTTTCTGCTTCTTCTTCAATAAGGTTAAATTTTTCTAAAATTTTACGAGCTTCTAGAGCTAAATGATTACAGGAATCTCTTTGACGCTTTACAAGCACATGCACATCATCTTTTAAATCATCGTACATTTGGCGAGAATGACTAGTAGGACCTGAAATGATAAGAGGGGTCCTGGCTTCATCGATTAAAATGGAATCGATTTCATCAACAATAGCAAAGAAGTATCCTCTTTGTGCTTGATCTTCTTTTGATTGTGCCATCGAGTTATCACGTAAATAATCAAAACCAAATTCAGAAGCTGTTCCATAAACAATATCTGCAGCGTATGTTTGATTGCGGATGTGATGAGGCGTACTACCTGTTAATGCGGTTACATTTAATCCTAGCCATTTAAAGATTGTGCCAATCCATTGACAATCCCTTTCTGCTAAATAATCATTCACTGTCACTAGATGCACTGGTTTACCTGTGCAAGCATTTAAATATAGGGGCATAGATGCTGTTAGTGTTTTTCCCTCGCCGGTTTGCATTTCTGCAATAGCTCCGTGATGCATAGCAATTCCAGCTAAGATTTGTACATCATAGGGGATCATATCCCATTTTTGATCGTAACCAGATACATGGATATCTGTTCCGCATAGACGACGACAAGCATTTTTGACAACTGCGTAAGCCTCAGGAAGAAGATCTTCTAATGTCTCTCCTTTTAGATAGCGCTCTTTAAACTCAGCTGTTTTTTGACGCACTTCTTCATGAGATAGCTGTTGAAAGTTCTTTTCTAATCGGTTAACTTCTGCAACTGTTTTTAGATATCTCTTTAATAGACGGCTTTGAGATGTACCAAAAAATTTTTTTAAAACGCTCAGCATCTTGGTTTTCCTAGTCTTAAATTACCTATTGAGGCTAGGATATTAGAGGTTTTCTTGCAAGACTCTAAGCTAATGTTCTTTATTAAATTATTTTTTATAGTTAACTTTAACTCATTTCTAAGGGATAGAATTCTTTACAATAAAAAATGAGAAGCCTTTTTTAAAATCTTTTCTTAAAGGAAACATGTCTAAAATCATTTATTTGGATCGCCTGACTAAGGAAAAAAGAGAAGAAAAGGTATATGGTAAATTTTTTATAGACCTTTTGTATAAAGATACTTTTTTATCGCGTGTCATTTCTTTTTTTATCTTACCATTAACCGCTAGATTTTCTTTTTTTTCTAAATTGTATGGCTTTTTTCAAAAAAGATCCATGAGTCGTCATAAGATTATTCCCTTTATCAAAAAATTCGATGTCGACACTTCTGAATTTTTGGAGCCTGTTAGTAGCTTTTATTCTTTTAATGATTTTTTTATTCGTCGGTTAAAGCCTGAAGCAAGGCCTATTATTCAAGAAGAAAATAGGGCTGTTTTACCAACCGATGCTCGGTATTTGGTTTTTCCAAATGTAAGAGAATTTCCTCATTTTTTTGTTAAAGGAAAAAAATTTTCTTTAAAAGAGCTGCTTAAAAATGAAGAACTAGCAAACAAGTATCAAGCGGGATCAATGGTTATCGCACGCCTTTGTCCTGTTGACTATCATAGATTTCATTTTCCTTGCAGGGCAACTCCTGGGCAACCTCAATTAATTAACGGGGCTCTTTTTTCTGTGAATCCCGTAGCGCTTAAACGCAACATAAAGATCTTAAGTGAAAATAAAAGAGTGATCACTATGCTTGCCACTTCGCATTTTGGAAATCTGTTATACATAGAAATAGGCGCAACTCACGTAGGAAGTATTCACCAAACATTTCAAGCTCATAAAATGTATGAAAAAGGGGACGAAAAGGGATATTTTTCTTTTGGAGGATCTTGTCTGATTTTATTATTTGAACCTAATCGGATTCGTTTTGATCAGGATCTATTAGAGAGTAGCGCACGCAGTCAAGAGGTGCGTGGATTAATGGGTCAATCACTAGGCTCATCGATCCATTGACAGATGGGGCACATTTCTTTTTTATGGCCACGAGCAGGGCAATACTCTCTTGCAAAGTAGATGATTTGCAAGTGAAGTTTATTCCAGATTTTTTTAGGAAAAAGGCTCTTAAGATCTTTTTCTGTTTCTTCCACGTTTTTTCCCCGACTTAAAAACCACCTCTTTGCACAGCGGTGGATATGTGTATCTACGGGGAAGGCGGGCTTGCCAAATCCTTGCGATACAACAACTGATGCGGTTTTATGCCCTACACCAGGGAGTTTTTCTAAAGCCAATAAAGAGTTTGGTACTCTACCTTTGTGTTGCTCAACAAGTATTTTAGAGAGATTCCAGATAGCCTTTGCTTTTGTATTGCTTAAGCCACAAGTTTTAATCATGCTAGCAATCTCTGCTATGCTCAAAGTTAGCATTTGTTGAGGGGTAGAGGCTTTTGCAAATAAAGTAGGGGTTACTTGATTGACTTTTCTATCTGTGTTTTGCGCAGATAAGACAACTGCAATCAATAAGGTATAGGGGTCTTGATGCTGTAAGGGGATTTCAGGATTAGGAAATAAATGATGTAAAATATCTTGAATGCGTTGTGCACGTTTTTTTTGGTTCATTTCCCCACGCAAAACTTGGAGAAGATCGCAGTTAGGATGTCTTCTGTTATATTATGACCGATAATTTCTCCTAGCTCTTGTAGGCAGATTTTTAGATCAAAAGAGAGAAACTCAGGAGATAAGTTTGTGTGGAGGCCATCGATTACTCTTTTAAGCGAAATAGCGGCATTTAACAAACTCCTTTCATGACGAATATTGGTAATAAGCACTTCTTCTTTGGAAGGAGGAGCTTTTTGCCAGATCATTTGAGAGATCTTTTGCTTGAGCTCTTCAATACCTGTTTGGTTTTTAGCGGAGATAAGCAAGCTGTTTTCCCTATCAGGTATAACAGATGTAATATCACTTTTATTCCATACAAGAAGAGTTTTTTTAGTATCCACCATAGAGAGTAGCTGATCTGCATAAGGACAAAGAGGCAAGGACGCATCTAAGATCAGCAAGACAAGATCGGCTTTTTGCATCGCTTCTTTTGATCTGCGAATCCCTTCTTGTTCAATGATCTCTTTTGTTTCTCGAATTCCTGCTGTATCGATTAAGCGAAAATGCAAATTCCCTATCAGAAGCTCTTCTTCTAAAGTATCACGTGTGGTTCCAGCAATAGAGGTAACAATGGCACGCTCTTTACCTAATAAAACATTCATCAAAGAGGATTTACCTGCATTGGGTGGCCCTATTAAACATAAAGTGGGCCCAAACTGCAGTAGTTTTCCTTCTTGAAAGGTGGCTGCTAAATAACAAATTTGCTTTCTTAAACGTTCTAATCGAGTAGCCACATTTTCTATACTTGCGAATTCCAAATCCTCTTCGGGAAAGTCAACCCAGGCTTCAAACATAGCTGCAATATCAACTAATTGTTGTTGAAAAAAGAGAATACGAGAAGAAAGCTGTCCTTGCAGTTGTTGTTCAGCTGCATGCAGGGCAAGATCATTTTTAGCTGCAATGAGATTTTGTACGGCCTCTGCCTGTATAAGATCTATTTTCCCGTTCATAAAAGCGCGAAAAGTAAATTCGCCAGGACCTGCTGCTCTAGCGCCTGCTTCTAAAATAGTTTCTAGCACTCTGCGTGAAATTAAAGATCCTCCATGACAGTGAATCTCAACAATATCCTCTCCTGTATAAGATTTGGGAGCTCGCATGACAAGGATCAGAACTTCGTCAATGATTACTTGATCCGCATTTATAATCTTACCTAAATGAACGGTGTGCGAGGGGTAAGAGTGAATAGGGCCTGAGAAAACCTTAGCTACAACTTCTATCGATTGTTTGCCAGCCACACGGATAACCGCAACCCCTCCCTCTCCTGGGGCAGTGGCAATAGCAGCAATGGTTTGATCAATTTGGTGTTGCGTATACATAATAAAAACAAAAACAATAGAGCATCTTCTCAGAAATTACAAGGTGTAAATTTTTTAAGGCTATCTCCTGTAAAGAGCAATTTTTTTGTAAATTATATTTTGAAAAAAAAGACTTATTCGTTGAATAATCTAAAATATGATTTATCTATTTTCTATTTTTTTATTGAGTTGGCCTTTTTTACTTTTTGCAGATTCAGAATCAGTGATCCTTGACTCGGTATCTCAGCAAGTAGAAGACTTTAGTCTAGTCAAAGAAAGTTCTTCTATAGAAGAAGGGCTTCAATTAGAACGAACTTCTAATCAAGAGACGTTAGAAAAAAAACAAGTTTACATTCAAGCGATTGTTCTTGTTTCTCATAAAGATCAAATACATAGATCTGCTCGTTTGCTTAAGCCAGATATCGAAGGAGTGCAAATTAAACTTGATTCTTCTGAATGTTTAGATGGTCTTGTAGATTCTTTATCTGTTTACCTACAGCACCCTCTTGACGAAGAAATTCTCTGCGAGATTGAACAAACCATTTTCTCTTATTATTATGGTATCCATTATCCCTTTGTCTTAATTGAATTTCCTAAGCAAGATATCACCAATGGGATATTGCATGTTGTAATTTGTGAAAGCACACTTGGAGAGATATGTATAGAGCCCAATGAAGGCTATGCAGTAAATAAAATCATGGACTATATGCGTTTATGTCCAGGAGAGAGAATTAATGAGTCTATCTTATTCAACGATGTAGCTTGGCTCAATCGCAACCCCTTTCGTCAGATAGACATTGTTTACCAACCAGGCTGTGAGGAAGGTACAACGGATGTTTTATTACGAGCAAATGCTAGACGGCGGTTTAGATTATATGGTGGAGTAGACAACACTGGTGTTAAAACCATTCAAAGAGAGCGCTTTTTTGCTGGTTTTAATCTAACTAATTACCAACAGATGCTCACCTATCAGTATACTTCCTCTTTTAACACAAAACGTTTTCAAGCGCATACTTTGCAATACACACTTCCTTGTGCCTGGCGTAATGTGCTAAACATTTATGGAGGTTATGCAAGAGTGCGTCCTAATCTGCCATTGCCTGTTACGCGCAATAAGGGTTGGGGCATGCAGGCGAGTTTGCGTTATGTCATTCCTTTTAAAACCTATTCGCACCTAACTCATGAAATGAGTTTAGGAGGGGATTTTAAGCGAACAAATAACACGGTAGAATTCTCTGATAATTCACCAACAATTGCAAATAATGTCAATCTAACCCAGGTTATGCTTGAATACAAAGGAGCCTATTCTGGTAATCGCAATCGGATTGATTATCAAATTCAAGGGTTTTGTTCACCTGGCAAATGGCTTGCAGACCAGACTGATGTTTTATATTCTCAACTGCGTCCGAATGCTAAAAATCATTGGATTTATGGGCGTTTAAATTGCACTGTTTCTCAAAAACTGCCTAAAGATTTTTATTTTTCTGTAGGATTTAGCGGACAATTATCCAATCAAAATCTACTTCCTAGCGAACAGTTTTACATTGGAGGCTATGATACGGTTCGTGGTTATGATGAAAGAGAGCTCAATACCGATACGGGGCTTTTTGTTCGCACGGAACTATATACCCCTGCTTTTCGCTTTTTTGCTAGATGCCATGATAAACTAGAGCTACTGGCATTTTTCGATTATGGCTATGCAAATAACCACACTCCTATTCCTCCTGAAGGTAAAAGTAATCACTTAATGTCTGTTGGACCTGGTTTAAGATATGCTTTTTCCACTTACCTCGCTGTTCGTTTAGATTACGGTATTCAGCTTTATCATAAAAAATTTTTTGGATCAAATCACCAAAGAGTGCATTTTGGGGTAATAGCTAGTTATTAAACACATTTAATGTGTAAGAGGAAACATGAAAAAAATAGTCCTTAGTCTTTTTCTCTACTCGATTACAGCGTATGCAGCGCCAGAAGGGTTTGAGCTGATTTCAGGACAGGCAAGTCCTCCTCAAATAAATGCACAAGGACAAATACAGATCCAAAGCACACAAGATTCCGTTGTGCATTGGAACAGTTTTTCCTTAAACCCCCAAGAAGTTCTCATTTTTGATCAAGCACAAGAAACATCCTCTATCCTAAACCGCGTAGTCGGCTCTGACCCAAGTGAGATTTTAGGCAAACTCCAATCCAATGGGATGGTCTATCTCATTAACCAAAACGGTATACTCATAGGTCCTAGTGGCGTGATAGAGACAGCTGGATTCCTAGCATCGACATTAGATGTTCTCACCCAAGATTTTTTTACAAAGAATACCCTTGAGTTCTTTAGTGAGAACCCCGGATCCATCATCAATTTAGGTACCATTTCCTGTCCTGTAGGACAAATCACCCTACTAGCGAAAAGTATTGAAAACCAAGGAGAGATCAACGGATCTCTGCAAGCAGTAGCTTGTGCAAAAGCCACCTTGCAAATCGATAACCAAAGAGTGTTCATACAAACCAACCAAGAACTCAACACAGAAAACCTTCAACTCCTAAACACCTCCATTCAAAAAAACCCCTATGCCCATGCCATAAAACACAGCGGAAGAATCACAGCCAATACCCTAGGTACACAAGAAGGACGCGTCTATCTTTTTGCTCAAGAAACAGAAATTACCGGTAATGTAGAAGCCGCTGATATTCAATTATTAGGCAAAGAAGTTCTTCTCAAAGAACAAGCTATTATAGATGCCTCTTCTGATACCCAAGGAGGAAGGATATTAATTGGTGGAGGCTACAAAGGCCAAGATTCAAATATTCCACTAGCGCAGCATGTACTCATCGATCGCGAAGTGCAAATCCACGCTGATGCTAGACAAACAGGCAATGGAGGAGAGATCATTATTTGGTCAGAAGAAAACACAGAATTCTTAGGCTCCCTTTCTGCTAAAGGAGGAGCCCTATCAGGAGATGGAGGATTTGCGGAAGTGTCCGGTAGAAAAGGATTAAGTTTTGAAGGCTTAGTCGACCTAACAGCTGCAAATGGAAAGACAGGAAATCTTTTAATTGATCCAGATTTTATTACGATCATATCTACAGGCACAACTCTTCCAGCAGGACAGGTATTTAATACTCCAGGAGATGTAGATATTAATGCAACTGATATAGCGGTTGCTCTTGGTACAGCAAATCTTATTTTGCAGGCAAATCAAAATATTACCATTCAAGAGGATATCACTAGCGTAACTGCAAATAACTTAACTCTACAAGCGGGCGGTTCTATTTTGGCAGCTTTTTCCCCACGCACTATTTCATTAAATGGTGGAAGTTTTAATGCTACATTTAATAGTAGTGGGCCTCTGCCACCGTTAGCTAATACTGCATCTTTTATAGGAGTTGGTCTGACGCTTACAACAAATGGGGGTGATATTATTATTCAGCAGGGAGACCTAGCCAATTTCATCGCAGGAGGAATCTTTCTTAATAACTGTAGTTTGGATACGGGGACAGGTTCTATGGAATTAACTATAAATCCTAATAATAATTTGGTTGGCGCTAAGGGAATTAACTTAAGTTCAACAAGTGTAAATGCAAGCAACCCTAATCCGGGGGCTGTTATTTTAAGTGGCACAGGAAATCAAGGGGGGATTTCTCTGATAAATTCTACAATAGCTGGCGGTGGGATAAATGCAACTGGTATAGCAAATGCAAGTGGAGCAGGGATTCAACTGGCTGCATCTAGTTTAAATGCAGATTCTGGAAATGTCATCTTAAATGGTCAAGCGCCAAACAATAATGGGGTAGGAATCTTTGTCAATGGTCAAGGAATCACAGCTTCAAATGGCTCTGTTACTCTTAATTCTAACATAGGATCCGTAGTATTAACTGATGGTTTCGTTGCGTGTAAGGCTGGAAACTTAGTAGTAAACTCGCAAACAGATTGTATTTTAACGGCAAATATAAATCCTAGCTTTATGACATCTTTTAACGGTATAGCCAATCTTACCATTGGACGAGACTTAATACTCACCTCAGGTTCAACTTCAGCAGCTAATGCCATTATAAGCAGTGGAAATGCCAATCTTACAGGAGGCTCTCTGCAATTTACTGTAGGAAGAAATGTCTCTCTTACTGCAGCTAATTCACAAAACTATGCTTTTATTGGTTATGGAGATCCGACAACTATCTCTAATGTAACAGGAGATATTCTATTTAACCATGTTGGTGGCGATATGGTTTTACAAGGAGCCAATAGTGGCACAGGGACATCTGGGTTTGCACAAATTGGCCATGTAGGTGGGACTGGAAGTATACTAAATGGGAATATTTCACTACTTGTCGATGGTTCGATTTCTGTAATTGGTGGTAGTGCAAGTACATCTAATTATGCACAAATAGGCCATGGCGGTTCTTCTCCCTTTACCACAACAGGACAGCTCACTGCCATTGCCGGCAAAGATATCATTATGCAATCCAATGCAGGATCTGCCAATATAATTAATGCTGGAGGCAATGTTACTCTTGTAACCGATAATCTCTTTCCCGTAGCACCTTTAATTGGTTCTGGGTTTTTTAGTATTAACTCTACTTTATCCGCTCGTGGACAATTGCGTATTTATACAGCTGTTCGTAGCCAAAATCAAATCAACGATCTCATCAATGGTTCTCCATTTACACCAGGAACGCTTTTTGTGAATACAAATGAAGAGATGTGGGCTACTTACTATCCAGGGGGGAGTTATGGAGGAGGGCCATTTACAATCTACTACAAAGATGGAACAATCGAGGCGATAGAAGATGTATTTCAATTTGCTGTAGATCAAGCAGAGCTCTCTGATCTTCTGCCCATGGTAGATCCACCTATATATCAAGCTAAGCTAGATTATTTTTCTCAAAGAGAGCTGGTGTGCTTTGATCCATATCGTAGAGTATTGCGCTATAGAACAGATTGGAGGGATCTCACTAGGTAAATTAAATTTGTTTGAGAGCTGCTGTGATCAATTGTCCAAGATCAGGCTCTTTCAATTGATCAAGAACTGTTTTGATGGCTTTTTGGGCTTGGATAGAAGGATATCCTAAATGGATCAGTGCGCTTAGAGCATCACTTTGCATTTGGTTGTTATTTGTAGAGGAAATGGGTAGGTTTAAGGTTTTTACTTTATCACGTAATTCAATGATTAATCTTTCAGCTGTTTTTTTACCAATACCTGGTGTTTTAGAAAGAACTTGGACATTACCTTGTAATATGGCTGCATGAAGGTCTGGTAGCTCAAGATGTCCCATTAAACAAAGAGCTATTTTAGGCCCCACTCCGGAAATAGTGATGAGAAGCTCAAAAAAATCTCTTTCTAAACGTGTTAAAAAGCCAAATAACTGATGAGAATCTTCTCGAATAATAGGAGCAATATAAAGAGTCATTAACCCCCCTTTTTGAGGGAGCTTCATGTGAACAGGAACCCAAACCCGGTATCCTATGCCATGTACTTCTACAGTGACTTTTAAAGGGCTTGATTCTATGAGGGTTGCTTTAAGATAATCAAACATGAGATTTATGTTTTACGTTAAAGTGTAAGGTATTTGCATGGCAGATAGCAAGTGCTAAAGCATCTGAGGCATCTTCTGGTTCAGGAATAGAGGATAGTTTTAGAATGAGTTGGACCATTTTTTGCACTTGGTTCTTACTTGCAGATCCGTTCCCGACAACAGCTAGTTTTGCTTTTTTAGGAGCGTATTCAAATACAGGGATGTTTTGGCGAGCAGCTGTAATGATAGCCATACTGCGCGCCATAGCAACTTTGAACGCACTTTTTACATTCTTATCTACAAATTGCGTCTCAATGGAAACCGCATCTGGCTTGTAGGCTTTTAATAATTTTTCAAAGCTATTGAATAAAACTAAATAGCAATGATTGCTATCCGTGTGAAAGGGAGGAGTAATCACTCCAAAGTCTAAAGGTTCTAGACGAGGGTGTTCTACTTTAATGATCCCATAACCAGATTTCTTAGTTCCTGGATCGATCCCTAAAATGACTAAAGAGGGTTTTTTATACATATCTTTTAACTATAGTAGTAAAATTCCTTTTTTCTCTATGCTAAATCAATATGAATAGCCCTCGTTATTTAGTAAATAATAGATTTGGTAAGATTCTCCTAAGAGGTATTGATGCGATTTTACCCGTGTATCACAAACAAGAACCTATTGTAGCTCCTCGGAAAATTCTTTTAGTAAACTTAGCTCATCTAGGCGATGTTGTAATAACTACAGCAATGCTTGCAGCTTGCAAAGAGCTATGGCCTCAGGCTGAAATGGGAGTGCTAATTGGCAGTTGGGCTCATTTAGTTGTAAAGGATCATCCTTTAATCCAAAATATTCATCTGATGGATCACTGGAAGCTAAATGCAGCAGCTATACCTTTTAAAGAAAAAATCAAACGGTATTATCGCACAGCTAGATTAGCGCTAGCAGAAATCAAACAGCAACAGTATGACTTAGCAGTGGACCTATATCCTTTTTTCCCAAATGCCATTTTTTGGTTATGGAAGGCAGGAATCCCTTATAGGGCTGGTTGGACAACGGGTGGTTTTGGATCGCTTCTTACGCATCCTCTTAAAAAAATCGATCGCAATCAAGGAATGGGTGATAACTATCGTGATCTATTAAGCCTTCTTGTTGGGAAAAAAGTGCAAGTAAAAATCCGACCTCAACTTCCCCCTATGTGTAAAAGTCTTGTAGCGCAAATTTTACCCAAAGCTTTTCTAAGAAATACATATCTTGTCTTCCATATGGGCACTAAAGAATCTCCGAAGCTTTGGCTGGAAGAGAAATGGAGGATTTTAACGCAAAAATGCATAGGACAAGGATTTTTTATTGTATTTACGGGTTTAGGCAAAGAAGAAGCTTGTCGTATCAATAGGATAACGTATCAACTGCCTAATGTATTTAATGCAGCTAACCTCTTGAATTGGCAAGAATTTGCAGCAGTTATTCAAAAAGCAAGACATTTGGTTAGTGTTGATTCTTCAGCAGTGCATATAGCCTCTGCTTATTCAATTCCTACAACAATTATATTTTCAGGAATCAATTCGCCTGTTTTTTGTGGGCCATTAAATCCAAAGGCTACGCTGCTATTTAAAAAATTAACTTGCGTTCCTTGTTTAAATCGTAAAGGTTGTTCAACAATGAATTGTATCCGTGAAATCACACCTGATGAGGTGCTTGCAACAATTATTAAAACGAATTGTTTTGTGAGTTTTTGTTGATTATTATTATGATGAATGCATGAAATCAATTAAGCACATAGAACCTAAAAATATCATCATACGCATGCCTAATTGGATAGGGGATTTCGTCATGGCAACTCCTATTCTTTCCGACGTGCGCAAAGCTTTTCCAAAAGCTTCGATTACAGTAATGTGTCGTATAGGGGTTTGTCAATTATTAGAAATAGATCCCGATATCAATGAGATATTTTGTTTTAGCAAAGCTAGTGGATTTAATCGTCGAGATAGACACCGAGATCTTATAGAAAAAATACGCCAAGGGAGATATGATTTAGGCATTTTATTGACCAATTCATTTTCTTCTTCCTGGTGGTTTTACCGAGGGAGTGTGACCTATCGGATAGGATATAGGAGCAATTTTAGAAGTTTTTTATTGACTCATCCTATTCGTCCTCCATTACAATTAAGAAAACAACATCTTGTCAAAACATACAAGATGCTATTATCTGTATTGGGGATCCCTGTTTCAAAAACAGCCCCACGATTATACCTTGCTGATCAAGAAATACAGACAGCAAAAGAGCTACTCAAACAGCAAGGAATGCAAGAGAGTGATATCTTAATCGGTATAAACCCAGCTGCTGCGTATGGATCAGCTAAATGCTGGCTGCCTGAGAGATTTACTCAAGTAGCTCATAAACTATTACAAAATGAAAAGATCCATCTTGTGTTTTTTGGAGATCAGGGGAGTATACCTCTTATTAAAAGCATTTGCCGGACTCTGCCAGCAAGAGCTATAAATTTAGCAGGTTTAACCTCTTTAAGAGAGTTGGCTAGCCTAATTTCTCTGTGTAGAGTTTTTCTTTCTAATGATAGTGGACCTATGCATATCGCTGATGCATTAGGGATACCTGTTGTTGCATTATTCGGCTCTACCAACGAGATAATGACTGGTCCTTTTTCTAAAGCTAGAGTAATCCACAAACACGTCGCATGTTCTCCTTGTTATAAGCGTACTTGTCCTATTGATTTTCGCTGTATGAAAGCCATTGAAGTAGAAGAGGTTTATCAACAAGTTTTACAAGCGTTGTTTAACCAACCCTCTTAAAAATTTTGAGCATGTTTGATACATTACTATATACATTTAAAATCTCCTATTTTGATCGTTTATTAAAAAATGCAGCAAAGAAAAAAAATACCTATTTTTTGATTTGCTGGAATCGAGGATTAGGAGATGTTCCTCTGGGGCTTTATGCTTTGATATACCGAATTCGTGAATTCATACCTGATGCTAAAATTACTTTTCTTACACGCCCCGATCTTCTTTTAGGGTTTAATTTATTAAATCAAGTAGAAGTGCTTGTAGATCCTTCTTGGAAAAGAGGAGAGTCTTTTGATCTTAAAAGCTCTTTAGCTCGTCTGCAAAAAAGTGAGAAGTCGTTTGATATAATTATAGAACATCCAGATCCTACGCGTTGGTTAAAATGGCAATTGGGAAGAGTTACTCCAAAGTTGAATTGGCTAGAAGCACACGATACCTTATATGAGCGATTTAGATTAGATCCTATGCAGAAATACATAGCAATTCATATTCAGACAGAAACAAAATACAAGTATCAGAAAAATTGGCCTGTTATTTATTGGAAAGAGTGTCTGTATCAACTATTTTCTGAATTAAAACTAACCCCTATCTTATTTGGATTCTCTAAAGAAATACCATTTTTACAAGAAGGGGTCATTGATTTAAGAGGAGAAACCACTTTATTAGAGATGCTCTCTATTATTAAGAATCGTTGTTGCTATCTGCTCACGC
This sequence comes from Candidatus Rhabdochlamydia sp. T3358, assembly GCF_901000775.1. GTDB lineage: Bacteria > Chlamydiota > Chlamydiia > Chlamydiales > Rhabdochlamydiaceae > Rhabdochlamydia. The sequence continues at coordinate 39,566 of NZ_CAAJGQ010000019.1, read as the reverse complement.
CTGACTCAGGAGTGCTTTCTATGACGTATTATTTAAATAGTCCCTTTAAATTGAATGTGATATCTTTGTGGGCAGATCCTAAGCAAGGAGTATTGAAACAGCAAGTGCAGTCTCCAAATCCATTGCTGCAGCATATTCCACTCATTGCAAAACACAAAGATATTTGTAATATTTCAGTTAAACAAGTCATAAAAATCCTTGCTGAACTTCAGGAAAAAGTATGCTAAAACAGCTTTTATCCCAACATTTTCATTCCTTAGAGCAAACTCATCTCTTACATGCTTTAGAAACACTAGGCAGCGATCAGATAGAGGCATTTTGGCAACAGGCGCAACCTTTAAATCTTTCTCTCTTAACGGAACAAAGAAAATTGCTCAATATGGATAAAACCCCCATTTTATCTACGCCTTTAAAAGCTCCTGGCTTATTAGGATCAAAAAACTGCAAACGATTAGGTTGTCAACTCATCAACCAAGGAAAAGTGGGCTGTATTGTATTAGCTGGAGGGGATGGGTCTCGTTTGAATTGGAAAGGTCCCAAAGGCACATTCCCCATTTGTAAAAAAAGTTTATTTCAAAGACTTTGTGAAGGAATAAAAAAAAAGCAGTCGTTAGGACATTGTCTGCAAATCGCGATTATGACGTCTTTGTCTAATCGCATAGAAACAGAAAATTTTTTTAGAAAAAATCATTTCTTTGGGTTGAACAGTGCTCAGGTACAATTTTTTTCACAAACAAGCCTTCCCTTTTTGGATGAAAAAGGCAATTGGTGTTTAGAAGCGCCTGGTAAAATAGCAGAAGGTCCCAATGGCAATGGCGATGTATTAGATGGTTTTTTCACAAGCAAAATTGCCGATTTATGGCGAAGTTTACAGATAGAATATGTTCATGTGATTCCCATAGACAACCCTTTAGCAGATCCCTTAGATCCAGAACTTACAGGCTACACAGTAGAGTCTGGTTTAAGTGTAGCCTTGAAAGTTGTGGCAAGAGAATCTTCTCAAGAGAATATGGGAGTTGTAGCACAAAAAAAAGAAGGCATTTCGATTATAGAATATTCAGAAATTTCTTCAGAGAAATATAAAGAGTTTCTTTTTTGTAATGTAAACATATTTTGTTTTTGTTTATCTGATTTACAAAGCCTCTATTGTCATGTAAAGTTGCCTTTGCATCTAGCTAGAAAAAAAATGAATTTGCTTTCTTTCAGTCAGACAAAACAGATCTCTTGCTTTATTTGGAAATATGAAAAATTTCTCTTTGATGTGTTAGAGCACTTACCTCGCAGCGCTACTCTTCTCTACCCGCGTCATCTTACATATGCCCCGTTAAAAGAATTAAGTGATTTAGAAAATGTCGAGAAAGCGTTGATTGCTTATGAGAAATTAGAACCATAGCATAAAAGTATATAATATATATACTTTATTTTCTAATTAAAATAAATAGATAATACGGGATTATTCAAAAAAAGAAAAAGGGATCTAAATGAAAATTGGCTATTTAGGCGCAGGAACCTGGGGTTTTTGTTTAGCAGCTTTGCTTGCATCAAAAGGTCATAAAGTCATTTTATGGACGGCAAAACCAGAATTTGCCAAGCTGCTATCAGAAAAAAGAGAACATCCTAAATTACTTCGTTTTAAAGCAAGCGATAATCTCAGCTTTACTTCTGATTTATCAGAAGCTATTGAAGGTGCTGAATATATTGTTGAATCGGTTACCTCAAAAGGAATACGCCCTGTTTTTGAGCAAGTGCTGGAAAGAGGGAAAGTACATTGTCCTGTTATTGTTACCTCTAAGGGAATTGAGCAAAATACCGGTTTATTATTGCATGAAGTGGTGCTAGAGGTTTTAGGAGAAAAGATGCGAGATAAGATTGCTTGTTTAAGTGGTCCGAGCCATGCAGAAGAAGTCATTCAAAAATTGCCTACTTCGATTGTATGTGCAGCTTATCATGTTCCTTTGATGCACCAGGTTGTTGATTTATTTATGACCTCTTACTTTCGAATCTATCCTAATGCAGATATAAATGGAGTAGCTTTTGGTGGAGCTATGAAAAACATTATTGCTATTGCTTGTGGTATTTCAGATGGGTTAGGATTCGGAGATAATACCAAATCTGCTCTAATGACACGAGGCTTGCATGAAATTCGAAAACTCTCTGTTACTAAGAAATGCAATCCAGAAACTTTAAACGGTTTATCTGGGTTAGGAGATCTCTGTGTTACTTGCTTATCAAAACTCAGTCGTAATTACATGTTTGGAAGATTAATTGCAGACGGATTAACAAGAGAGCAAGCTCAAGAAAAAATCAATATGGTAGTTGAAGGAGCTTATACATGTATTTCTGCATTACAATTAGCAGCGAAAGAAAATATTCCTGTTCCTATTACAGCGGCTATTTGTTCCATACTCTATGAACAATTAGATCCACGAGATGCGGTAAAGTCTCTTTTGCAAAGAGCCATTAAGGAAGAGCACTTATAATGGGATTAGACGGGATAAAAGTTGTTACAGCTCAAGAGATGAAGGATCTAGAAAACAGAGCCTTTCAAAAGGGCTATTCAGAATTAGAATTTATGCAAAAAGCAGGAATTTCTATTGCATTAGAAGTGGAAAAATTTATTCAAGAAAGAAAATTACCCAAAGAAGTATTGCTTTTTGCAGGTAAAGGAAATAATGCAGGAGATGGTTTTGCTGCAGGCGCAATCCTAGTAGCAAAAGGATACTCTGTTATCGCATATCCCATTTACCCATTAGAGCGATTTAGTACTTTATGTCGGAATATGTATGAGAATTTTTGTGCTCAGGGAGGAAAAGTAGAATTCTCTCTTGAAAAAATACAAGAGAGGATGAACCATACAGGTCTTATTCTAGATGCTCTTGTAGGAACTGGAATGAAAAAGAGTGCAGGTAACGAACTAGCCGCTGCCATCGAAATAGCTAATCATTCAAAGCTCCCTATTCTTGCCATTGATATTCCCTCAGGTTTAAATGGCACTACAGGTGAGGTTGGATCAATAGCTATTCATGCTACTAAAACCATCTATTTAGAATTAGCTAAAACAGGCTTTTTTCTACGAGATGGATGGGATCATGTAGGAGAAATGGTTCGAGGTGGTTTTGGCCTTCTAGAAGATAAAGTGAAAGCCTCTGCTTGTTTACTGAATATATCTTCTCTTAAATTACCTCCTATCCAACGGTCTTGGCATAAATATCAAAAAGGGTATGTTGTAGCTATTGCAGGTTCTGAAGAGATGCCAGGAGCTGCTGTTTTAGCAAGCTATGCAGCTTTAAGATCAGGTGCGGGGATTGTGCGTTTACTTTCCCCAGATAAGATTACAGTCCCTTATGAGATTATTCATCAGACTTTAGATGATAAGAACACATTAGACCAAGAAATTGCTCGAGCTAAAGCTGTATTAGTAGGCCCAGGTCTTGCACGTACAAAAAAAACGGATGAAATCGTTCAGCATCTACTTAAGATCAGTAAACCACTAGTCATCGATGCAGATGCTTTGTTTTCTTTAGCCAAACACCCTTCTTGGAAATTGCCTCCTTCTTGTATTTTAACCCCTCATAAACAAGAAATGAAAAGGCTACTTGGCTTAGAAACAAAAGAAGAAATAGATTGGTTATCTTTATGCCAAAACTATGTAGAGGAAAAACAAGTGACCCTTGTTCTAAAAGGTGCTCCTACTTTTATCTTTACGCCCGATCATTTGCCTTTAATCATCACTCAAGGAGATCCAGCACTTGCAACAGCTGGAAGTGGAGATGTATTAACAGGAGTGATTGCAGCTCTTCTCTGTCATCGATTAACCCCTCGTTATACTGCTGCTTTAGGTTGTTATATTCATGCTATAGCAGGAAAAAAAGCAGCTGGGGATTTGACTTCTTATAGTGTCATAGCATCAGATCTTTTAGAGTATTTGCCAAAAGTGTTCTCTTCAATAGAACACGCAGTCTATTCATAAGAACTGTAGTTTTTTAATTATATTTTATATGGTTTTCTAAAGCAGAAGGAAAAGAAAATATTTTCTTTTTACTTTCTTATTTTTTTGAGTTTATATAATATTTAAAAAAAATTACTTTTTAAGGAATTTTAATCAATGATTAAATGGGTGGTCTTGTCTTGTGTTCTTTTATTTAATATACTTCATGCTGCAATTGAAGATTATTTCAAAAAGATTTCAGACAAATCTGCATCTCATCAAATCAGAAATATTGATTTCATCTATATGATTAATCTAGATGAAAGACCAGAAAAATATCAGATCAGCTTGGAGCAAATAGCTCCTTATGAGATTTTTCCGTATCGATTTTCCGCTGTTAATGGCTGGGAACTTTCTCTGGCTGCAATTAATGCTATGGGACTTCGCTATGAATCTTGGATGCAGCAAGGAATTTGGGGAACTTTTTATCCTATGCAGCATTCGGGGAGTCATTTTCATGAAATTATGCAGGTAAACAATGAAAATTATTTTTGCCACTGCATGTCAAAAGGGGCAATAGGGATTGTGCTTAGCCATCTCTCTATACTGCAAGACGCTTATGATTCAGGGTATGAAACCATATGGGTTATGGAGGATGATATTCAAGTTATCCGTAATCCCCTCATTTTGTCTGATCTTATCGATGAGCTCGATAATTTAGTGGGAAAAAGCAATTGGGATATCTTATTCACAGATCAAGATACTAAAGGAAGAGATGGAAGATGTGTTCCGTGTTTCAGCTACGCACAAAGACCTAATTTTTTCCCTTTAGATCCTGAAAAATTCTCCAAGAGATATAATGTTAGTCCAAACTTGAGATATGTGGGAGCGCGCTATGGGGCTTATTCCATGATTGTGCGCCGTTCGGGAATGAGAAAAATTCTTAACTTCATTAAGAATTACAGTCTATTTCTTCCCTTTGATATGGAATATACACAGCCTGATCAAATTCGTCTTTTTACGGTAATTGATGATGTGGTTTCCACTCTGCCAGCTGCTCTTTCGGATAATTCGGCTCCTTACTATTTACAGAAAAAATGATGGTTTAAATAATATAAAAGAGATTAGAGAAATGTTAAATTTGAAAGAATCGCTAATAGAAAAGATAAGTCACTTTCTTCGAATGAGTAAAAAATTTGATAAATCCAGCCCTCTCCCGCAAGGTAAAGCAAATCGCTTTGTTTGGATCCTTGCTATTTTTCTTGTAATGGGAGCAGGTATGTTGATTCAAAAAAAGTTGTGGAAACTATCGCGAAAGCAAAATGCTATCCGTCGATCGGTGAAGAAATTAAAAAATAGAGCCGTAGGCACCCCTTTTTATTTGGGAGAACTTTCCGCTCCTCTTAAGTTTTCTCTCATTCCTTATGGAGAGGATACCGGCTTGGTTGTAGGGGTTAAAAAAGTGAATATCCGCAATGTGATAGCTCCTTATAATGCAAGTTTGGTCGAATCTAAATCTGGTTATGATCTATTTTTTAGATATGATATCATTAGTTCAAGAGCTAAATACGCCCGTTTTTATTCTCACATAGGTGTTGTTCATCTTAATGACCAATTTGAGCAAGAGAATAAAGAGTTCAAAAGAATCGATTTGCAAACAGAATATGCGGAAGATCCTCGAGCTGTTCTAATCAACGATCAATTGCATCTGTTTTACAATACTTTAGACAATAAGAATCTACGAAATCGTTTTATGTGTGTTGCAAACTTGGATAGGGAATCTTTCCAAGTAAACTATAATACTATTTTAGATATGAATTTGCAATGGATTGAAAAAAATTGGAGCCCTTTTGAATATATTGGAGTCAATCAGGAACCTCAATTCCTCATAGAATATCAAATAAGCCCTCGTAAGCTTCTTAAACTTTCAGATCCTCGCATGGGAGAAATTAAAAGTTTGAGGGTGCCGAAAGAAGTGTCCTATCTCTCTTTGCTTTGGCCAAATGAATGGGGAGCTGTTCGAGGAGGAACTCCTGCTAAAAAAATCGGAAATGAATACTTGGGTTTTTTTCATAGCTCATTTAAAGAGGATAATGGATTGGTTTGGTACGTCATGGGGGCCTATACATTTGAAGCTCACCCTCCTTTTCGCATAACGGGAATTTCCAATCATCCTATACTTTTTCGAGGAATATTTGACACTCCATATATAAATACTGCCTCTCTAGATAAACGTGTTATTTTTCCTTCTGGGTTTGTTTTAGAGAAACAAAAGAATAAGGAATTAATTCATGTTGCGTGTGGAGAAAATGATAGCGCTGTTAAAATTATAACGCTCGATAAAGAAAAACTCATGAAAAGCATGAATCGATTTGAACACTAAAAGCAAAAGGAAAAACATGAAAAGAATCAGTACAATTCTATGCACAGTGATTGCATTATTAACCGCTTTCCATTTGATACAGCCCAGGCAATCTTTAGCCTATTTTATGGATTGGGAGCAGTATAAAAAAAATGTGCTTTTCCATCAAAACACCATTCCCGGATGGTGCTGCCAAGAAAAAGCAGAGCATATGATGGATTTAATATATGAAGTACAACCGGAAATATGTGTTGAGATTGGTGTTTTTGGAGGGTCTTCTATTTATCCTACTGCAAGTGCCTTGAAATTTTTAAAGCAAGGAACCATACATGCTATCGATTCCTGGAGCAGTCCTGATTGTGTAGAAGGATATGCGTCAGATGATTCTAATTATCAATGGTGGAACAAGGTTGATCTAGAGCAGGTATATCTGGATTTTGTAAACATGTTAGATCATTTTAGACTAAGTCCTTATTGTGCGGTTATGCGAATGACAGGATTAAAAGCATTAGATCAATTTGCTGATGAATCAATCGATATTTTACATATCGATGGGAATCACACAGAAGATGTTGCATTAAGTGATGCCCAGATGTATCTACCGAAAGTTAAAAAAGGAGGATATATTTGGTTTGATGATGTCAACTGGTTAACAACTCATAGAGCTTTAGAATTCTTGGAGTTACATTGTACAAAGGATGAGATGCGCTCAACAAACGAATATTTCTTATTGAGAAAGAACAGTTAAGGTTTATGTGCGAATAGTATTATTGATTTTTAGTTTTTTATTTTCCTTATCTAGAGTTAATTGTGAACAATATCCAAATCGATTTGAAGGGTTTTTTGAAGAATATGGAGGAAGAAGAGAGGATCTTATCGCTAAATTTCTTCCAGATGATCCGGTGGTTTTTGAAGCTGGAGGGCATTATGGATGTGATACGATTAGATTCGCTACAAAATGGCCCAAAGGCACTATCATATCTTTCGAACCAAATCCGCACGCTTTTGCAAAACTGTTAGAGACTACTAAAGATTTTGATAATGTGTATGTTCATAACTTTGCTATAAATAATTATAATGGAATAGCTATTCTCAATGTTTGCCATGGAAATTTTGGAGATAATCCTATATTTGAAGGTGCTAGCTCTTTATTAGATGCCTCTGAGTGGATGGAGATCCATTATCAAGGGCCCAAATTGGAAGTTTCTTGCGTAGTTTTAGATGACTGGTGCCAAGTAAATGATGTTGACCATATCGATTTTATATGGTTGGATTTGGAGGGATTAGAGCTTCAAGTTTTGAAAAGTTCTCCAAAAATCCTTGAAAAAGTGAAAGTGATTTACACAGAAACAAATTTTTTGGAATTCAGAAAAGGGATGACTCAATTTAAAGACTTAAAGACATTTCTCGAGAACTCTGGGTTTCAACTACTTTCTCATTGGTATGCAGAAGGATTTCAGGGGAATGTCATTTTTGTAAAAAAGGAATTATTTGAATTAGGTTTTAAAAACTAGATTTTTGATTTCACTCATGATTCAAAAAAAATCATTTGATTTTCTTGTTAAAATGGCCTTTAAAATGATAATATTTTCATAAAAATGCACGTGTTTTTTATTTAAAAAAATAGAAGAAAGCCCTCTAGAAAGAATTTATGGCCCTATCTAATGCCTATCTTACAAATTGTAGACGTAAAGAAGCACTATCTTGTCAAAAACAGAGTTAAGGAAGTTCTAAAAGGGATTTCATTTGATCTTTTCCCAGGAGAAATTGTTTCTTTGTTAGGCTTGAATGGATCTGGTAAAACCACTCTTCTATCGATATTAGTTACACTTTTGGCTCCATCTTCAGGTCAGATCTTTTGGAAAGGGACAAGTGTTTACAAAAAACTTTTTTCTTATCGAGGAAGCATTGGTTTTTCTCCTCAGAAACCCAATCTTGATCCTATTTTAACTTTAGAACAAAATCTCTTATTTGCAGGTCGTTACTTCAATATGAATAAGCAGAGGATTCAAGATAGAAAGGAAAAGTTAATTAAACAGTTTGAATTAGAGAGCGTGATGCACCTACCATTGAATCTTCTTTCCATAGGTTATAAGCAGCGCTTCTTATTAGCCAGAACACTCATACACGATCCTTCGATTATCATTTTAGATGAACCAACTGTTGGCTTAGATCCTTCTATTAGAAATCAAATACAAAAGATCATTCTGTCTTTAAAAGAAGAGGGAAAAACGATTATTTTAGCAACGCATTACTTGGAAGAAGCTGAAGTTTTATCTGATAGAGTCATCGTTATTGATAATGGGGTGATAAAACAGATCGATACATTACAGCGTTTAAAAAAAATAGGGAAAGGAGCGAATTTAGAAGAGGCTTTTTTACATTTGACTAAGCCAATATCCATTTTCCCATAGAGGTTTTACATGCGGATTGCAGAGCATTTTTTTACAAAAGAAATCATGAGACTATTCTTACAGCTGGTTCGAAAAGAAATGTTAATTTTCTGGGGAGAGCTAAAGATAAAATGGATTCAAGGCTGCACCTCACTAATAACTATGTTTATTGTTTTTCGCTATCTCATGCCCCAAATGGGAATCCAAGCAGACTATTGTCTCTTCATAGTCATTGGTATAACCGCCACATTGGGTTTTTACGAAATGGTAGGGCGAATAACCGCTTTTGTTTCAGATCTCAATACAGATAAGGTTATTTCCTATCTGCTTATTTTACCGATCCCTCCCTTCTTAGGGATCAATTCCATTGCTATAGGATGGAGCTGTTGTGGAATCTGCCTTACCGGTTTACTATTTCCGATAGTAAAGCTCTTAATGTTGTCACAATGGGATTTAACATTTGTTTCTCCATGGAAATTTTTTGCAATCCTAATCACGATTAATGTTTTTTATGGATATTTTGCACTCTGGCTTAGCTGTTTTATCAAACAAATTAAGAATACTGGCTGGCTTTGGATCATGGTTATTAATCCTCTCTATATGCTTGGATGTTACTACTGTCCTTGGAAAACAACCTATAAAATAGCGCCATTAATGGGGTGGCTTGGTTTTTTAAATCCCATGACTTATGTCATGGAAGGGGTTCGCGCATCAACTATAGGGCAAAGTGATTTTCTTCCCTTTTGGATTTGCTTGTCAGCGCTATGGGTTTTCATACCTTTTCTCTCTTGGGATTCTTATAGAAGATTAAAGAAAAAATTAGACTTTGTTTAATATTGTATAAATTATTTTAGTTTTACTGAAATTAATTACTCCTATAAAATGGCTGCTGATCACCGGGGGTGCCTAACGGCTGAGATAAGCATTTGCTTAAACTCTTTAAATCTGATCTGGATTATACCAGCGTAGAGAGCGTGTTATGCAATCATCAAAATGTAGTATTCTTACAGGGTTTTTTGGAAATTTTTTAGAGCATTACGACTGTGCTCTTTTTTCCTTGTTAGCTCCTTTTTTAGCTCCTTTATTTTTTGATCAGAAAGATCCTATTGTCTCACTGATTTTGACCTATGCTATGTTGCCATTGGGTTTTCTTTCTCGTTTTATTGGTTCTTTATTTTTTGGATGGCTAGGCGATCATTTAGGCCGCAAGAAGGCATTATGTAGTTCCCTTACCGGTCTGTCTATCACAACAGTGCTAATAGGTTTTTTACCAACCTATGCTCAAGTTGGTATGATGGCTCCTTTGGGTCTTCTTCTAGCACGCTTATTACAAGGTTTCTTTGCAGCAGGCGAAACAGTAGGCGGGGCTATTTTCGTGCTGGAACAAACAGAAAGTAGAAAAAGAAACTGGATGAGTAGTCTCTATGACGCAAGTTCTGTTTTAGGAATGCTAACCGCCTCTTTTATGCTTTTTCTCTATAGCTATTTTGCCCAAGAGATCAATTGGCGTTATTTATTTTGGGCAGGAGCTCTCACGGCCATCGTTGCTTTGATTTTGAGAATAGCAAGTAAAGAAGAGATAAAGCCTAAAATAAAAAAAGAAAAATTTTTCAGCGTTTTCCTGCAATATAAACGTGTATTTATCACTATTGCCTTAGTTGCAGGGTTTTCTTCTAGTATATATTGTTTAGCATTTACTTTAGCCAGTGGATATATTCCTTTAATTACTTCGATTACAAAAAATCAAATTATCAAAATCAATACCTATCTTTTGTGCTTTGACGTGTGTCTTCTTCCACTATTTGGCTATTTATCCACAAAAATAGGTAGAGAAAAACAAATGCTTATAGCAGCCCTTGGAACTGCTCTGATAGCGATTCCTTGCTTTTATTGCTTTTCTATTTCTTCTATCTTAGTAGTTAGTATTGGGCGTGTATTGTTGGTTATTGCAGGGGTTGCGTTTTCTGCAACATACCATGTTTGGGCGCAAGATCTAGTTAAGCAAGAGCATCGCTATAGAATTTTATGTGCTGCTTATGCAGTTGGTTCGCAAATCATCGGTGCTTCTACAGCTTTTATTTCTCTTTGGTTATACAAAGCATCTGGTTGGGTCGTAGCTCCAGCTCTATATGTGATTTGTATAGCCTTATTAGCAGCTTGGGCGGTTTTTACAAATATGCGCACATATAAGAAAAGAGAAACTAAAATAGTAATTAACTATACTGCTTTTGATACCACTTAATAAAGTAAGAGAGTCCTTCTTTCAGATCAACTTTAGGATCAAAATTAAGAACGCTTTTGCTTTTTGATACATCTGCATAGGTAATATGTACATCTCCTGGAGGAGTAGGTAGAAATTTAATAAGGGCTTTTTTCTCTAAGAGAGTTTCAAGACAAGTGATAAGCTCTGATATGCTATAGGGTTTATGATGTCCAAGATTAAAGATATCATTACATCCATTTGATTTTTGTAGAGAAGCTATAATTCCATCAATAATATCATCAACATAGGTAAAATCTCGCATTAACTTGCCTTCTCCAAAAACAGGAATCGGTTGATTTTCTAAAATAGCTTTTGTAAAAGAAAAATAGGCCATATCAGGCCGCCCCCACGGACCATAAACAGTAAAAAAACGCAAAGCTGTACAGTGAAGTCCATAGAGTTTATGGTAGGATTCTGCCATAATTTCATTGCATTTTTTTGTAGCTCCGTAAAAACTACTAGGCTGGTCTGTAGATGCTGTTTCACAAAAAGGAGTTTCTGCTGTTTTTCCGTACACGGAAGAAGAAGATGCATAAATCAACTTAAGATTCGGATTCTTTCTTATGATTTCTAAAATCTGAAAAAAGCCAGAAAGATTGCTATGCATATAACTTTCAGGATGAGTGATCGAATGACGGATCCCTGCTTGTGCAGCTAAATGCACAAAATGAGAAATACAAAATGTTTTAAGATGTAACTCTATGACTTCTTTATCATTGAGATCGCAATTAAGCACTAAAATATCTTTATTTTGCAAATAAGAAGCTCTTTGATGTTTCAAAGCGGGATCATAATAAGAATTAAAATTATCGCAACCACTAACATGAAAACCTAGTTTGTGGAGTTTTTTTGCAAGATGAAACCCAATGAATCCTGCAATGCCTGTAATGAAAATTTTATCCATAACTTGACGAAAATGATTACCTTTTTAACATTGATTCCATCAGTTTATCGGAAAATGTGATTTTAGAAGTGATTTAAGTCCGTGATTTTATGATTTTTCTCTGTTTATACAAATAGTACTTAATTTTAGAAGCAAAGGAATCTATAGGGGATTATCGAATTTTTTAAGAGTAAATACCTTCATAGAAGGAAGTATTTTATCATCCTGGAAATAAAATATATATATAAATTATTCGAGACAATATTCTACACCTATAAATATACATCAACCACTTAAGATATGTAAGGAATTTACCTGAGTTTAGTAGGTTATTGATTCCCGGTGATATGGCTTACGTAGAAACAAGTAAAAAAAAGACTCTTTTTAGAAGTAACCATTGAGTGAACTATTCATGAACGATCCCATTATTGTTACATTTACCGATCTTAAGAAAGCCTTTTTCCGTCATATTTTTGCATTAAGGGTAATGGCGGTAGTTTTTTTTCTTGGCGCGTTTGTTTTTTTATTAATTAAAGAGCCTCAATTCTTAGCAGAGGTTAGTGTTCAACGAACTGCAAAAATAACAGATTACTATGTTAAGTTGCCCAAAGTATATCGAGCTTTTTTAAACTATCCTATAGATACCAACGCTATTTTAAAAATGGATTCCAATCAAGTGCTAAAACCTGTCGTAGAAGAGTTAGGATTGCAAATGGTTGTCAAAAAAAGCTTTTGGAATAGATACCTAGAAAATGCTAAGGAAAATATTTTAACTGCTTGTGGTCGTTATTCTAACTCGTCAGGAAATTTTAGTTTTTCATGTATAAATTATGAAAGACCAGAAGAAATGTCTATTTTTTTACAGATTACTTCTGCAAATACCTATCAGATAGTATCTATGGAAAAAAAAATTCTGGCAGAAGGTCAAATTGCCCAAATGATCTCCACGCCCTTTTTCTCTATGAGAGTAGATCAATTTCCCAAGCAATATAAGATGAATACTCCTTATTATTTCATTCTAACCCCTTGGGAAAAAGTTATTGAACAAATACGTTCCAATTTAGAGATTCGTCCCAATAAATTAGAAAACAGTCACTTGAAAATCTATTTTTCAGATCACGATGAGACATTATCAACAAAGATTATTCATCATATCATTCAATCTTATGAAAAGTTTGTATCCTTAGAAAAAGATCAGCTTTTTAACCAAAGTAAAAAATATCTTAAGAAAAGAGAAGAAGATTTATTAAAGCAATTAGATACAGCTTTTGTAGATTATGCAAGCAATTTTACAACTACATCTAACCTTAAGTGGTCTCAAGAGCAAGTGATGTTAGTAAAAAAAGAACTTGGAGTTCGTTTACTAGAACAAATAGCGAGTCTCATTGAAGAACAAAAAATGGGTTTACATACGTATAATACTGCTAGATTACAGCAAAGTGCAGCTTCCTTGCATCCTCCCACTCATAATCTGATAGCGTACTCTCTTCTTTCTTCTTTTATGGGACTATTGATTGGATATGGTTACTTTGTTTCCAGAATGATTATTCGAGGTATTCCTGTAAGCTATGAAGGATTAATGGCTGCTAATATTCATTCTTGTGGTGTTTTGAGCTCTTGTTGTGGATACCCCTTACCACAATTATTTCCATCTGACTTAAAGACTTTAAGACAAATTTGTACATTTATTGAATCTCATAAAATCCCTGATCGATCTTTAATTGTCTCTTTGATTACGGAGCAACATCCAGATTATACCCCTTCTTTAGCAAGTCTACTAGCTTTAAGAGGTTTTAAGGTTTTAATGATAGACTGCTCTTTTGATCAAACTATGCTAGATCATGAATTAACACTCATTCAATATCTAGAAGGAAGTATTGCGCAAATACCAATATGTCATTTAAAAGAGTATGATAAAGCATCAATGGGACAAACCGAATATGGCTTTGAATGGTTAGTACATCCAAAGTTTTCTTCCGCTCTTTTGGAGTGCAAACAATATGATCTTATTTTGTTAACAACAACTAGTGCTGCAAAAGAAGTGGAAGGGCAGATATTTTGTAAAATAGCAGATTGCGTTGTTGTAACTACGCAAACAGATTCTAAACAAGACCTTTTGCCCTATACCACGTTACCAAAAAAACAGAATAACTCTTTGGCTACTTTTGTCATTATAGAAGAGAACTCTTAGAAGATGGATGCAAAAAAACGAATTTTAGTGACAGGCGGAGCCGGATTTTTAGGTTCACATTTGTGTGAGCGTCTTCTGCAGGAAGGTCATGAGGTTATTTGTGTAGATAATCTTTTTACCGGCTGCCTAAGTAACTTAGATAGCTTTATCAATCACTCCTCTTTTACCTTTATAGAAAAAGATATCTGTGAATCTTTTGATCTTAAAGTAGATTATATTTGCAACTTGGCCTGTCCCGCATCACCGCCTCATTACCAGAGAGATCCTGTAAAAACAGTTAAGACGAATGTATTAGGTGCTCTTAATATGCTAGATCTAGCCCAGCGTCAAAAAGCTACGATTATACAAGCATCAACGAGTGAAGTGTATGGCGATCCTCAGATGCATCCACAGCAGGAAAAATATTGGGGGCATGTAAACCCAATTGGTCTTAGATCTTGTTATGATGAAGGAAAAAGGTGCGCAGAGACTCTATGTTTTGATTATCATAGACAATATGGATTACCCATTAAAATAGTACGTATTTTTAATACTTTTGGGCCTAGGATGCATCCAAGTGATGGGAGAGTAATTTCTAATTTCATCGTGCAGGCTCTGCAAAATCTCCCGATTACTCTCTATGGAAATGGGATGCAAACTCGCTCTTTTTGCTATGTTGATGATCTCATCGATGCAATGATTTCTATGATGAAAACACAAGCCTATCAAACAGGACCTATTAACTTAGGGAATCCTTTGGAATATACCATTCGCGAAATAGCAGAAGTAATTATTAAGCTAACAGGCTCTCAATCAAAGATAACTTATCATCCCTTACCACAAGATGATCCTAAACAGCGCTGCCCTGATATTGATTTAGCTAAATCACTATTGAATTGGCAACCAAAAGTTTGTCTAGAAGAAGGTCTTTTTAAAACCATCCAATATTTTGATAGGATCGTGCAAGCTAATAAAATACCTTCTGTTTCTTAAGAAGAAATTTATTCGCTGCATTTTCTATTTTAAAACTTTTATTTGATACTTTTTAGCACTATATGATAACTTTTTCCCATTGAGTTCTATACATTATCAAATTTAAAAGACAAAACAAATGGTAGGAAGGCACATGAAAAATTTTCTTAAAACAGAGGGTTTTATAGCCGTGGTTCTAGCGGCTGTATCTATTAAAGGAGTTCATTTAGATGCAGCAGTGGGCCCTCATTATAAAGGGCAGGGTCGCTTTCAAACCAATGATCGAGTATTAGAGCTAACGAAAAATCTTTTTTTGAATGGTACTGGACTAGAAATTGCTCCTTTCTATCGTCCTACTCTCTTGAGTACCGAATATGATGTTTTCTATACAGATTATACAACAGCCTCTGAATTAATTAAAAAACACTATCATCTTCCAAATGTTCAAGAAATCGATGAAGAAACCGTTGAAGTAGATTTTATTTGGTATCCAGAAACTCTACTTATAAATTGTATTCCTAAGGAGCTACGTTTTGATTATGTAATTGCTTCTCATGTCATAGAGCATGTGCCTAATGTAATTGCTTGGACATCTCAAATTCTTAACGCATTAAAGACAGGGGGAATTTTATCTCTGGCTGTTCCAGATAAACATTATACATTTGATTTTTACCGTGCGGAAACACAGGTAAGTGAATTGATTGATATTTGGATTCGTGATGAGAAAATACCTACTCCTCTTCAGATCTACGATATGTTAAGCTTATCGGTGTTTGATTATCCTCGATCAGAAGGAGGCCTACTGCCTTTTTCCGAGTGTGGGAGACCTTATACAGATCAAGAAGCTCTAGAATTTGCTCTTCATGCATTCACAACTAATACATATTTGGATATTCATTGCTCGGTATTTACTCCAGAGAGTTTTATAAAAGTTTTTGAAAAATTGCATGATTTAGGTCTTTTAAATATTTCTCTATCGGAACCGGTTATTGGCGCATCTGAATTTTTTGTTCAAATAACAAAACTTGGAGAGCCTAAGTTAAAGCACCCTAAAAATTGAAATTTAGGGTATTGATTCGACAAGACAATGAACTGTTTCATTTTTACTATTTTCAATAGTGTTTATTGGTTGTCTAGATATTTGAAACAACTGTTTATAAAGATTTATACTTGTATTTATGTTGTATTTCTTATGATATTCCATCAAATGAGGATAATAATCAGTCTTTTCATAACTCATAATTGCATTAGCAAGTTCTATAAAATTGCCTATGGTAAACATTTTGAAGCAATTAGGAGCATATTTTGCTAATTCAAAGAAAGCTAAATTTTGAGAAAAAATTGTATTGGAATTAGTTTCCAGAGATAGTGAAGCAATCGCTGAGCCACCTTGATTCACTTCTAAATAGGGGAGTATATTAAAATCACAGGCTATTAATGCTTTTAAAAAAGATTCGTCATTTAACATTCCGCAAAATTTTACTCTATTTTGAAAATTGTAATGTTTGATTAGGCTCATCAAGGAATGCACATACTCATTGATAGACTCATTATTTTTTATTGTATGAGGGTGCTGCCCTCCAAAGATAAGCACTTCATAATTAGAAGGTAGATAGGATAGAGCTCTGATAGCTGTCTTATGTCCTTTATATTTATTGAGGAACCCAAAGATACCTATATAGACCTTATCTTCATTAAGATTATAGGTTTGGCAAAAGTTCTTTTTTGTTGCTGTTTTAGCTAAAGATTCAATATATTCTTGTGTATAAAAACATAATGGATGATCAAAAACAGCATGATAAGCATACTTAATAGCAATTAAGATTCTATCTCTTTGAGTATGTACAATAATAGGGATATTATTTTTTTTACACAGCTTAATGATCTGGTGATAAAGCAATGCATAATAGTTACTGGCTAGAGCCTTTAAATAGCTAGAAAATAGTAATTTAATGTTTCTTTTAAGAAGGCATTTTCCTATAAAAGCAAGGTTGGGTAGTTCTTGGATTGGATCATAACGATGCATAGTTAGAACGATCTTTTTACAAGCGCTGGTAATTGCAGTAAATCGCTTCCAGATCAAAGCGGTACTCGAGCCAAATAATCCCGCTTCAAATTGAATATTCACATAGTCATAATTTTTGAGTTCTTTACAGATGTTTTTTATGTAAGCATTTGCGCTCTTAGAGTCTTTCTTTCTAAGAAGGTCTGTATTTAAAGAAATTACGGAAACATCAAAGTGATCGGAAAAGGCTGTTAATAGAGCTTTTGTATAACTAGCATTTCCACATGCTTCATTATAGCTACTTATAATACCCAGTCTTGGTTTAGCATTTTCCACTTGAACAACCTCTAATTGCATTTTTTTCATACATTGATGTAAACCAGTCTAAAGTTTCCAATAGGCCTTTTTCCATAGAATAAACAGGCATATAGCCTAGGGTTTTTAAGTAAGTTAGATCTATTTCATAAAACTCTCTTCCATTAGGCATCGTTGCATCCCATACAACCTTATCTTGCATTTCAAAATGGTTTGCTAATAAATCTACCACTTCTTTTATGGAAGCTCTCCTTCCAGAGGCTACATTAATAGGCCCTGTATATTTATTCATGATTAAAATTAAAGCTCGTGCCATATCTTTAGAATATAAGAAATCTCTCTCTGCTGAACCATCTCCCCAGATGGTTACTTGCTCATGGCTTTTTTTAGCTTCGTAAAACTTTCGCACTAATGAAGGAACTACATGACCAAATTTGCTATCAAATTTATCATTTGGTCCAAAAAGATTTGTAGAGATAACATAGGCAAAATCAAGTCCATAGTTTTCTTGATAAGCTAACAACTGCGCAAGCATTGTGCGTTTTGCATGACCATAGCTATTCTCAGATTGATGAGGAGGTCCACTCCAAATATTATTTTCTTTTACTGGAAATTCTGTTGGATCTGGATAGGCAGCAATTGTTCCCATGGCAACAATTTTTCTTGCGCCAGAAAGCCTACTAGCTTCAATTACATGAGTATTAAGTAAAACATTATCAAGGAAAATAGAGCCTTTTTTTTTCGCATTCCCTCCAATGCCATAGACAGCTGCTGCTGTATGAAAAACCACTTCAGGTTTAGCATTTCGGAAAAATAATTTTACTTCTTCGTAATTTGTAAGATCACACTGCTCTCTTATTAAAGGGATAAGATTTGTATAACCTTGACGAGTTAGCTCTTGTATTAATGAGGTTCCTACAAGACCTTGTGCTCCTGTTATTAATATCCTGCTATCTAACATGATCTACCTCTTCATATGATATAATGGATCCTTTCTCGAGTCGGATGACCTTGTTGCAAAATTCTTTAATCATTTGATGATCATGCGTAGAAAGCACTACGATATCCGTTTGGTGAATTAGGCTTGTAATGCGAGATTTGGCTTTTTCTATGAATCGGGAATCTCCAACACTCACTACTTCGTCTATTAATAGAATGTCAGAGTGAATGCTTGTAATAATACCAAAAGCTAAACGCACTAGCATTCCAGAAGAATAGCTTTTAAGAGGTATATTTAAAAATTCCCCCAACTCTGAAAACTCTTCAATACTTGGTATGATATGTGCTATCTCTTGTTTAGAAAGACCCAAGAGAAGTCCACGGAGCATAATATTTTCATAGCCAGTAAGTCCTTGGTCCATTCCTATCATGATGTCAAAAAGACAATTGGCCTTGCCCAAAATCTTTACATGTCCTTCTGTGGGTTCATAGATTTGTGCTAGAACTTTTAAGAGGGTCGTTTTCCCTGCTCCATTATGTCCGACTAAACCCAGGCGATCTCCTGCTTTTAGTTTTAAATCTATATTTCTTAATGCTTCGATTTTTACAATCCGTTCGTCTTTATTAAGCCGTCCTCCTGTTGCCAGATTGATTATACTATTTTTTAAGGAGCGGGAATTTGTTCCATAAACAGGATAAGTCAATGTCACTTTTTCTAATTCGATAGTAGTCATATTTAATCAACCCAAAATGATATACGAGATCTTACGCGTCCAAAAAGGTTTAGACTAAATAGTATACCAATGAGAGCTATGGTCATATTGATTAGCCAAACATGGACAGTGGGATTTATGCCTAAAAGAGGTTGGCGTATAAGCTCAATGAAATAAACAAAGGGATTGAGCTTTACTATGAGAGAATCTTGTCCCAATAATTTAGGCATCCATGTAATAGGAGTGATAAAAAAAAGGATCTGTATGCAACTGCTAATGATTTGCGTCATATCTCGATAACGCGTGCTAATCAAAGCTACAAGCAAGCATATCCAATACAGGTTAATAGTTAGTAGGAGCATCCCAGGAATCACCCATAGAATATTCCATCCAGGGTTGATTTTAAAAAACCACATAACCAGACAATAAACGATTAAATTATGAGCTAAAATAATCAGATTTCTACTTAAAAATTTCAAAACATATAAACTATAGGGTAATTGTATTTGTTTAATATATCCGCTATTAGATCTAAATAGGTCTGTTGATTCATTAATACTGCTTGAAATAAAAGACCACAGTAAAAAACCTGTTGTAAAAAAAGGAATATAATCAGCTAGGCTTTGATTGAGCAATTGACTAAAAATTTTTCCCATAGCAACAATGAAGATTAACATGCTGATGCTAATCCACCAGGGGCCAAGAACAGAGCGTCGATAGCGCTGTTTGACTTCTAATAATCCTAAGTGAAGCCAGATGCTATATTGAAGGCTAGCTTTTTTCAAATCTAACATGGCTATATCTAAGTATTTCATTTGCACTACTCTTACAACTTGGAAAATGTTTAAACGAAATTTGCCATTAGGCTGAATAAAGGCTATATTTATAAACTCTTTTTCATAAAATTTAAGTTATAATATATTAAAATTTTTTTAAAAAAGTCAATAGAGAAAGAGGAAATATGTAGAATAATACATGTTTTTAGTACTAGTCTCTTGAATCGATAGGAGAAATGATGACTAGTTACTTGAGAAGCGATTCTTTTTGTATGAAATTTTGTGAACAGCCATGACTTTTTTGAATTTCTCGCCATTTTTTAACCATTTCTGCAGCAATGGGAGCCGCTTCTTTACCACCGGATTTACTAAATGGTAAATACACTATAATGACAAGTTCTGCTCTATCTTTCATTTTTTGATGCTTTGGGAGAAAAGAGATGCCAGCGAACCAGCTATGGTCTACTTTGAAAGCAGAGGTTTCTGCATCGATGGTAGCTTTATAAAGAATTTCTGCAGTGCCGGTTTTTCCAATAAGTTGGCCTCCTTGCAACTCTAAGTAGTTTTTTTTCCACTCAGGATGGCGATTAAGGCTGCGAATAATAGAGGGCCTAGCATTGCCTTTTTCTCCGTTAACCACTTTATACATCCCTTCAAGAAGCATGTTTCGTACTGGGTCTGGCAGAGAAATGTGTTGTTTAACAGATGTGCTATTTACCCAAATATGCGGCTCTTGTTGTTCTTTTAAACAAGAGGTGAATAAAGGAAAATGAATGCCGATCAATTTTAAATGTTCTTGAAAGGGAAATTGTTGAGTAGAAAAAGGATCACTATATTCGCGCAAGCGTTCTTGACCTGCTATTAATTGCACGATTTTAGGTTTGAGAACGCAGCCTTTATTGGCGATTGTAGAAAGCATAACAGCTGTTTGCAAGGGAGTTACTGTTAAAGAGTGTTGTCCAATTGCAAAGGCATACAGTCCTGTGCGATTGAATGAAAGATCATTGGGTAGTTGCCCAGAAAATTCTCCCGGTAGCTCAATTCCTGTTTTCTCTCCAAATAGAAAATTTTTTGAAGTCTGGATAAGCGTTTCTGGATCTTGAATATGTTCGCTTGCTAGTAAGGAAAAATAAATGTTGCTGGAGCTTTCAATTGCTCTTAATAAATCTGTTTTTCCTATATTGGGATTACTACTGCGTGCAAGTCTGCCTTGTTTGTATAAACGAGTAATAGGCAGCCCTTCTTGTGTGTAACCTAAGATTTGTTCATTGCTATTGGGATTGGCATGCCACTCAATTTGATCGGTTAAAGTAAGAGGATTTAGATCTTTACCCTGTTCTAAACGCTCCATTAAAGTTTGATAGGCAACGAGTAATTTGAACACGGAGCCAAGTGGGGTTGCTTGACGGTAAGCATAGGATTTCCCATACCCATAGCCAGTAGTAGGGTAAAAAGCTGCAGCTAAGTGTTTTTCTAATTGTTGTTTATTACTTGTCTTAAGTCCTCTATAGCGTCCTAATAGAGGACGATTGAGCTCATTAAAACAGCGCATTGTTCTCAAAAATTCAGATTGCAAGTTAGAAGGTAAGGAAGAAAGAGATTTTTTGAGTTCCTCCCTACATTTTTGCATAAGAGGGTTCTTCTCTCTCTCTTTAATTGCGCGCTCTAAGTAAGGAATTAGGTAAGCATCTGTTGTTTCTATGGATTCAAGAATAAAACTTTGAAAAAGGGAAAAATGGTTTTTTTCCCAAAAGATAGAAAAGAGATTTTTTTCTGCTAAGTCTAAGTATTCCGTATAAGGCTTTGCCCATTTTTTTTGGCTTTTTTCCTCTTGTCTTTTTTGTTTCATAAAACTAGCAAAGTGTTGCTCGCGCCAAGAGGAAAAACCTAACTCATGAAACCATTGTTTAGCTTGTGATAGCAAAAAATGCTGAATTTGAGAAGAGAGCTGGTTCAGGGTATAATAATCCGATACTTTAAGATGGCCAATGACTTGTAATAATTCAGGAGAAAAGGCTTCTTCATTGACCAATAAACGATATAAATCTAATAGAAGAAGTTTGTCATCGTTGTGTTTTATCTCTAGTAAAAAAGAATCTAATACTGTTTTAAGTTGCTGTGGGAAAAGATGTTTTTGGATTTTTATTTTTTCATCAAATGGGAATCTAGAAGCTCTATGAGGTGTTGCATTGTATAATGTTGCAAGCAAATGAGGATAGCTTGTTTGTTGCGATAACTCTAATAATTGTTTAGCCGTTTTTTGAAGAGTACATGCTGCGTGTAAACTATCAATTCGACTAAAGCAACTTTTAATTTCGCTTTTGGGAGCTAGAAGTGCATCTATATAGTGATCCAGGCAAAGATGTAATTTTTCTTGGTAAAACCGATGAGTAAGCGGGTCTATTCTTTCTCTTTCCAAATCTTGACAACCATCCCATATATCAGCAATTAGTCTTTCATTTTCTAACCATTTTAAAACAGTAGATGAACCGTTAACAAAGTCATTGGGATCAAACCTAGGATAAGAAGCAAAAGCCAAAAGCTCTCCTGTGTTTGGTTCAATAGCTACAATCGCTCCTCCTTTAATCCACGGATATTGCAGGGTGATCTCTTGTGTTAAATCGCGCTCTTTTTCATAAATGGTTAATAAACTTTCTGCAAATTGTTGCAGCTCTTGAGATATTGTTAATATAATTCTTTGCCCTGGGGTAGCTTCTCTGCCGTTAGGAAGAGAGCGTAATAGGTTTCCTTTAGTGTCAACTTCATAGGTTTTTTCTCCAATGTAACCTCTTAGTTCGGCGTCATACATAGCCTCTATTCCTGTTTTTCCTATTAAATCATTAATTGTATACGCTTTTTCCTGAAGGATTTGCAATCGTTCTCGAACTTGCAAAGGATTAGTAAATCCTTTAGGAAGGATGCAAATTTCATCTGATTCTCTTAAGAAGAGATATTCTTTTAAATATTTTAATTCTTCCGCTATATGATAATATTCTTTTTGATTAATTGCGCTCATATAGCCAATGACATCGCAAGCGGTTTTACCATGGGGATAAAACCTCTTTGATCTTTTTTCTGCATAGATACCAGCCCAGTCTTTCTCTAAAAGTTTAAGCCGGTAGTATTCTTGTTCTGAAATATTTTTTTTAATAACGAATGGGGTATGTGGAAAAAGAGAAGCCTTTCCATGGATAATGTCTTCAATTTGCACAGCATCCATTTGCAGCTCTTTTGCCAGAAGTAAAGAAAGTTCTTTAATAAATAATAGCCGTTTATACACACGAACTAGCTTACCTTCCTCGTTTTTCTCCCATTTAAAACGAGGAATTTGACGAATATCGGCATAGCGAATAGAGGCATAGTATTGGATTTTATTAGCTGCTAGAGGAATATTGAATCGATCTCGAATAGTAGCGCGCTCAACTCTTTTAATGACAAGTTTTTGTTTGGGTTTAAGCGCTTCTAACTTTTTTTCCTCATGCTGAATAATAGCTAAGTACCAGACCCTAATGAAGATCAGAAATAGAGCTAAAAGAATTATATTTAAAATACGGTTGACTTTTTCCGGTATTGTATACATAAAATTACTCTAACTCTTATGCTGGCTTGAATCATACTCAATCTTAAGACTTGTCGCAAAGAAAAGGATACATTTTTTTATGATCTTCAACTTTTAGTTGAAAAAAAAAAGACTTCGAGGGAGAATTACAGCCGTAAACTTTAAGCGCCTGTAGTTCAATGGTAGAACAGTAGCCTTCCAAGCTACTTGTGTCAGTTCGATTCTGATCAGGCGCTTTCCTATTTTTAAATTTAAATTTTAACCAAGACTGAAATTCTTTAAAAGAATGCCGTCGTCACACAAGGGACAAAGCTTGGAACAGCAAGAACAATATAAAGAAGTTACTATTAAAACACTTCTAGAAAGCGGCGCTCATTTTGGGCACCAGAGACATCGTTGGAATCCGAAGATGAAGAGATTTATCTTTGAGGAGAGAAATGGGATCTATATCATAGATCTTTCTAAAACGTTGCAACAGATTCGCAATGCGATTCAAGTTGTTATGAATACGGTAAGCAAACGCAAGTCCATCTTGTTTGTAGGCACAAAAAAGCAAGCTAAAGGCCTTGTTCGTGAATGTGCAAAACAGTGCGGAGAGTTTTATGTTTGTGAGCGTTGGCTAGGCGGAACTCTGACCAATTTAACAACTATCCGTCAATCTATTAAGAAACTAGAGCGCATTGAGAAAAAAATTGCACTTAATGCAGATGATCTGACCAAAAAAGAACTTTCCTTATTAACGAAAGACCAGATTAAGCTGGATCGGAATTTTTCCGGAGTTCGTTCTATGAGAAAACCTCCTGGGTTATTAATCGTAGTAGATCCAAGTCGTGAGCATATTGCAGTAGCAGAGGCTAAAAAATTAGGCGTTCCAGTTATGGCTTTAGTAGATACAAACTGTAACCCAGATCCCATTGATTATATTATTGCTTGTAACGACGATGCTTTAAAAAGCATTAAACTCATTTTAGAAGCATTAACACAAGCTATTTTGCAACGCAAACAAGAATTAAAACTCACTACAGCTAAAGAAGACTTAGAAGAAGAAAGTTCTTCTAAAGAAGAGCAAGAAGGAGCTAAGTAATCACTATGAGTAAGATAGCTGCTGAATTGGTAAAACAATTGCGTGATCGTACAGGTGTGAGTATGAGCAAATGCAAAGAGGCGCTTGAGAGTGCCAATGGCGATATGGATAAAGCTATTGAATTCTTGCGTAAAGCGGGCATGACTTCTGCTGTCAAAAAAGAAGGTCGCGATGCAAACGAGGGCTTAATTGGAGTTGATGAAGAAGAAAGCGCGTTAGTTTTGGTTGAGGTAAATGCTGAAACAGATTTTGTTGCGCAAAATGCAAAGTTTAAGCAATTTGTTCAAGAGTTAATACATCAAGCGATTCTACAAAAACCAGCTTCTGTAGCAGAGTTGATGCAGTTATCTTATGTAAAAGACCCTTCGATTACTCTAGACCAATATAGATCTTTAATAGTGCAGAGCTTAGGAGAAAATATCCAAGTAAAACGATTGTTGATTATTCCAAAATCCTCAGATGTTTCCATAGGATTCTATAGCCATATGGGGGGGAAGATTGTCTCCATAGTTGTGCTTACAGGAGGAAAGGGACATGAAAGTCTAGCTCGTGATATTGCTATGCACGTAGCAGCAGAGTCTCCTGAATATTTATCACCTGAAGAAGTACCAGCTGAAGTTAAAGCAAAAGAAGAAGAGATAGCTCGTAGTCAAGTGCAAAACAAGCCTCCTCACATTATTGATAAAATTGTCGAAGGAAAATTGGAAGCATATTATATGGAGATGTGCTTAACTCGTCAAAAGTATGTTAAAGACAACTCCATGACAATAGCTATGTTACTCGATAAAGAGAATAAAGAAGGCAAGCATCCTATGAAGATTCAAGCATTTTATCGCTGGAAAGTAGGAAGCTAATGCATAGGCCCGCTTACAAAAGAGTTCTACTTAAATTATCAGGAGAAGCTCTGATGGGTGGGCAAGCTTTCGGTGTTGAACCGGCAGCATCTTCTCGGATTGCACAAATGATTAAACAAGTTTGTGACCTCAAAGTGCAATTGGGGATCGTGATTGGTGGAGGCAACATATTCCGAGGAGCTCAGGCTAAAGCCTTTAATTTTGAAAGGACCCCAGCTGATCACATTGGAATGTTATCTACTACAATCAACGGACTGGTTCTGCAACAATCTTTAAAGAGTATCGGAATTGATACTCATGTTATGAGTGCTCTTAATACAGATGTTATTGTTGAAAAATATAATTGGAAACAAGCTTTGGCTTATTTAGAGAGTGACGTACCGGTAATTTTTGTTGGAGGAACAGGCAATCCTTATTTTACTACAGATTCTGCAGCTGCTTTGCGCGCTATTGAAATGAAGTCAGAGATTTTGCTTAAAGCAACAAAGGTTGATGGAATTTATGACTGTGATCCTAAAAAAAGCACTAAAGCCAAAAAATTCAATCGATTAACGTATGCAGAAGTTTTGGCAAAGAATTTAAAAGTGATGGATTCTACAGCAATTGCGTTATGTGCTGAAAATAAAATCCCTATTTGCGTATTTGATTTATTTGATCCAACCGCCCTACTAAATATTGTGTGTGGCGAATCTTTAGGTACATTAGTAACAGGAGACAAGTCATGAGTGTAGTTAAGCAGACTGAATCAAAAATGAAAGCCTCATTAGAGCACTTTAAAGATGACTTAAAAAGCCTGCGTTCTAATCGCGCAAATCCTGCTATGTTAGATGGTGTTTTTGTAGAAGCCTATGGTTCAAAAATGCGCATTAAAGAGTTAGCTTCTATTACAACTCCAGAAAGTAGACAAATCCTGATTTCTCCTTTTGATCCACAAATGCTGCAATCTATTGCAAAAGGAATTGAAAAAGATCATTCTTTGAATTTAAGACCTGTTATAGAAGGGGGACAGATTCGAATTAATATTCCCCCCATGGATGGTTCAATGCGTGAAAAGCTTGCTAAGCAGGTTGATACAAAAACTGAAGAGCAGAAAATTGCTATTCGTGGTATTAGACAAAGCGGTAATGAATCTGCTCGAAAACAAAAAGCAGAAGGGTTAATTACCGAAGATCAAATGAAAAAAGATGAAAAAGAAATACAAAAACACACAGATACCTTCTGTAAAGAAATTGAAAACATAGCTAAATCTAAAAAGCAAGAATTGATGACAGTTTAATATTGCAAGAAATAAATGCGGTTAGTACAATAACTGCTTTTCTTGGCCCCATCGTCTAGCCCGGTCTAGGACATCAGGTTTTCATCCTGGTAACAGGGGTTCGAATCCCCTTGGGGTCAACAGTTTTATTTGAGACTTTAGCTCAGCTGGTAGAGCATCTCACTTTTAATGAGAGGGTCGTTGGTTCAAATCCAACAAGTCTCAATTGCTCTTTTTAAGGCAATTTCTAGCATCTTTATTCAAAACATAATAACCTTAAGCTTTGATTGCTTAAGGAAAATAGATATGTACATTTCAACTTTCCCCCCTGAAAGTTTTCTTCCCGCTGTTGAGGTAGTTGCTTGTTTTTGTCATTGGCAAGAACGCTTTCTTTTTCTTTTACGCCAGCCAAATAAGTTGCAAGGAGATACTTGGTGTTTACCTGGAGGCAAGGTAGAACAAGAAGAAACTTTGCACAAAGCAATTTATCGAGAAGTATATGAAGAAGTAGGAATTACGCTCATAAAGGAACATAGCTTTTTTTGGAAAAGCTTATTTGTTCGTGCTCCTCATATGGAATATACACTGCATCTTTTTCATGCAGATCTTAACCAAAAGAATTTTTGTATTAACTTAAATCTAACCGAGCATAGTAAGTACCGTTGGTTATCTTTATCGGAAGCTAAGAAGCTTCCTTTAATTGAAACCGGTCAAGAGCTTATAGCGATGTTTGAAAAAGATTTTAAAAAAGATTGCTGATTTCTCATAGTGGGTTTTTATGCTTAAATTCTTTGCTGCCTTCCTAATTAGTAGTTCTATCGCTTTTTCTTGCCTACAAGAAGAATCTACGGATGCTTCTCTGATTGCAGAATATGTCGAAGAGATCATGATATCTATTGATAAGACGGTAGAAGAAATCATAGCTATCCCTTCTTATAAACAGACATTTGAAAACACCATAAAACCATGTGTTGTTTTAATAGAAGATCTATTTCATGCCTTTATGTTGCTTTATACCTTAAGAGAAGAAAGAGCCCTACAAACGGTGGTCGATTGGGAATTAAAAAAAATCAACAGTTTTCTCAAGACAGAAGTTTTCGATAATCCTAAATTTCAGCAGTCTTTACTTATCTATCTAGCAAATATGTTGGATCAGAATGGGGGACTAAATGCTTATAGAAGGTGCTTAAGCTATCTGCAATTCGAAGATTTAGCAATAAATGCTTGAAAAGATACTCTATTTCGATCGATGCAGGGTAGGAAGCCTATCAAATATTTTCCACTTTTCATTCCATTCGTGCCATTTAGTGGCAAGAGGTTGAATGCATCCTCTCCATAGTCCTCCTGCAATGCAGCACTTGATTGCCTTATTTGTTAGTCGATTTACTAGTGCATTCAAGACAAACCGAGCAGCAGGATGCGATTTATCAATAAGAATTCTGGCGTATCTAGCTGTATTATTTGCTTTTTCTATACAGGCTTCTACAGAGATACGTTCTGGTTCGGGGTCATCGGAAACTAGAAGTTTTACATAAGAACAAAGCTCTACTGAATGCTGCTTTTCTGAGCACCCAGTGCATTTATGAGCGTCTAAGAAGGCTTCTATGGAACTTACAACTGCATTAAATTTCTCTAATTGATCGATATTGGCATAAACAATAGCCAATCCAAAAAGAGAGCGAAAATACAAAGTAGGATGATCTTCTATATCTTGTGAAAGCTGATAACCGACTTCTAGATCACTTAATGCAAGATCATAATTTTGACATAACAGATAACTCTCTGCGCGATTAATATAGGAATCAGCAGAGCCAAGATCGGCAATTTGTGCTGTCTCAAAATCAAGCACCTCTTGAACCGAATGAAAATCAGGGGGATTTTGAGCGTAGCTCAGTTGCCATAGAACCGATAGAAGAAAGATCAAGAAACATTTTGGAGCTTTCATAAAAGAGCTTTACCTCAGATTTTAAGTTTTATTGCAAATATAGGTTAAATATGGGCTTTTCAGAGTTTACAGAAGAATAGCAAGTTTGAAATGTTTCAAACAGGACATTCAAAGACTCTAAAACTACTTTTTCTGTGTTTTTTTCTATAGAGCCTGGAAGAAAACAATTTGCTGTCCAGACGTAAAAAAAATCGGTTTCATTGGTTTTGGTAATGGTGGCTGATGTGCTTAAATTTAAAGAAGCACGAGTAATTCCTAGATTTTTTCTATCCGGAGAAGATAGATTTCTAATGGCATAGATTAAAGTGGGCCCTGTACTAAATCCACTAAGATCAATACCTTGGTTTTTATCTGCAGAGAGGGTTTTTAAGTTTACTGTTCCATATTTTCTCAAATTTTTTTGAACTAGATGGTTTATTTTATCAGATAAAGCTTTATTTACCTCATTGAGGCTTACAAACATTACAAATGTTTTAAATCCCTTTAAAGGAGTGTTTTTAAAAGCATCATATCTATCTTGTAAATCGTATACTCCATAAAGCAGTTTTTTATCCTTTATAGAAAGGTCTTTTTGCTCAGCTTCAATAGAAAGAGTTAGAAGAATAAAAGCAAAAGCAATTTTTCTTAAATAGAGGAACATGCTGTATTTCTTTTAATCCCAAATGAATTTTTCCCTGTAGAGTAGCACTGTAAAATTTTTTAGAGCAACATCAAAGAAATCAACCAGCGTTTATTCCATGCATAAAATTTTATGTATTTTTTTAAAAAATAAATGAATAAGATTATCCGAAAAATACACACAGAGGTTGTTATGTTAAAAAAGAAAATACATTGGGTTTGGAAGATTTTAAATTTTGCTTTTTTCTGTTGTTTAGTGCCTGTTCATGGGCAGGAAGCAATGGACAAAAACTTCGAAATAGCAACCTTTGCTGGAGGATGTTTTTGGCTTGTGCAACATAATTTTAATCAGATTGATGGAGTGGTGTCAACAAAGGTAGGATATACAGGTGGAGATAAATTAGACCCTTGTTATGAAGAGGTTTGCTGTCAAAAAACAGGACATTTTGAAGCGGTACAAGTGGTTTATCATTCACAAAAAATCAGCTATGAGGAACTTTTAGAAGCCTATTGGAAAATGATTGATCCTACAAGAGATGACGGACAGTTTGAAGATTCTGGCCCTCAATACAGACCTGCTATTTTTTATCATAATTTAGATCAAAAAGAGACTGCTGAAAGATCAAAACAAGCACTTATTCAGTCAAAACAATTCCCACAGGTTTTGGTGCAAATTTTGCCAGAAGCCATTTTTTATGTAGCGGAAGATTATCATCAAAATTATCTAGATCGATGTGAGTAGACGTTCTCTTTTTTGATGCATTATGTGCTAAACTAAAAATAATTCATAAAAATATTATATATATTTTTTTAAAGAAAAAGCCATATTCTAACCTAAGGAATTTACAATAGGGTGATGTATGCCAAAAAAGGAAATACGCTGGATTTGGAAAATTTTAAGTTTTGCTTTTTTCTGCTATTTACTTCCTGCTTGTGGACAAGCAACGGATAAGAAGCTTGAAATAGCAACTTTTGCGGGAGGTTGTTTTTGGTGTGTGCAACATGACTTTAATCAAATTGAGGGGGTAGTGTCTACAACGGTAGGCTATACAGGAGGGCATAAATTAGACCCTACCTACGAGCAAGTCTCTTCTGGGTCCACAGGC
Source organism: Candidatus Rhabdochlamydia sp. T3358 (assembly GCF_901000775.1). Taxonomy (GTDB): domain Bacteria; phylum Chlamydiota; class Chlamydiia; order Chlamydiales; family Rhabdochlamydiaceae; genus Rhabdochlamydia. The sequence goes on along the minus strand of NZ_CAAJGQ010000019.1, from coordinate 9,426 downwards.
CATCTAGAAGCTGTGCAAGTGGTTTATAACCCACAAAGAATTAGTTATGAAGAACTTTTAGATGCTTATTGGAAAATGATTGATCCTACAAGAGATGATGGGCAATTCTGTGATTTGGGACCTCAATATAGACCTGTTATTTTTTATTATAATTTAAGCCAAAAACAGGCTGCTGAGAGATCAAAGCAAGCTCTTGTTCAGTCAAAACGATTTCCTCAGGTTTTAGTACAAATTTTGCCAGAAGCCACTTTTTATGCAGCAGAAGAATATCATCAAAATTATTCTAAAACACATTCTATACGCTATAGGTTTTACCGTTATAGATGCGGAAGAGATAAGCAGCTTAAAGTTCTTTGGGGTGCGGCTTAAATTTTACTTCGATAAGGCTACCTGTAATAGAGGATTTAAGGCAGTTAAGAATTGATTGTGCTACTTCTTCTGTAGAAAGTAGAGTAGAAGGATCCTCATCAGGAAATTCTCGATGACGCATAGCTGTAGCTGTTCTTTGTGGAGCAAGCGCATTGATGTAAAGATGGGGGTACTCTTCTGCAAGCCCTTGTGTGAAATTAACGACAGCGGCTTTACAGCTAGCATAAATGGTATAGTCTTTTCTACCGCGAGAGTAGCTAGAAGAGGCTATATTGAGAATATGGCCTTGTGTTTTTATAAGGGCACATTTGCAACAGAAAAGCACACTGGTTAAATTGGCTGCAACAATCTCTTGGATTTCTTGTTCTGAAAGACATATAAAAGGTTTTTTTATAAGAAACCCAATGCTATTAATTAACCCATCTACAGGGCCAAACTTGTTAAAGATATCTGCAAATACTTTTTCTACATCGGTATGGCAACATAAATTAGCAGGATAGTTTTTAGAAGACCGAGATATATCGATTGCTTTTGCACCTTCTTTTTCTAAGCTTTTAATAATTGCCTGTCCGATTCCTCCAGATCCTCCTGTAATAATATAACGTTTATTTTTTAATGTTTTTGTACTAGGCGCTGTATCAGAATACTGTAGACGAAAAATTTGCTCTGCTAGAAATAGGTCCAACTCTGTTGTAATTTTAATATTGTACTCGCTTCCTTCTGTAAAAAAAACTCGATGCTTATTAGCAAGTACAAGAGAGCAGTCATCAGAACTGTTTTTTTGGGTAGCATTTAAATGAGCTTCTAAAATAAGAGCGTAGGAAAAACTCTGTGGAGTTTGTCCACGTAAGTATTGACTGCGAAGAGGAATTGAATGAATTTGCTTTAGATCTATTGTATGAACCAGGGTATCACCAGAGGCAATGCAAGTATCAACAGCTTTATGTAAACGAGCAAGGGAAATATTTTTTTGTAATATTTCTTCACTGACAAACGGTCTGACTGCGTCGTGAATCACAACAATTTCTGTGTGAGAAGGACAAGCCAATAATCCTTTTAAAGAGGACGCCTGGCGGCTTTGTCCTCCTGCAACTACGTAAACCTGATCGTTGAAAGAGGTTTCTTTTTGGGTTTGTTTGATATATTCAGGTGCGCAAACCAAGATAATACGAGAAAAAAGCTGGGTATTTAAGAATTTATCTAAAGTATGTTGATAGATCTTTTTTCCAGATAAGCGATGAAATTGTTTCGGGATTTGACTGCCGAATCTGGTTCCAGATCCAGCCATGAGAAGAATTGCTACAATCATGGTTTAAATATTTAAAGCTATTCCTTGCAGCTGTTTATGTAAGAATTCCGCGCGTTTTCTAGCACTTTCTTGAGGATCTAAAAGGGCTGTATTACAAATATAAGTTAGATGGGCACGTCTACATGTAAATAATAGATCATTGATTGTTTTTTCAGAAACCCCTTTAACCCAGTTGAGTTCTAAACCAAGCTTAATTAAGCTTAAAGCATTTAATGCTTCTTTTTCCTGCAGTTGGTAAGAGTGTAAAAGAAGGCCGTAAGCACGACTTATCTGATCCTTAATTTCTGGATTGCCTTTTTCTTTTAAGTGCGTGCGCAACGTCTTTTCTAAAGCCATAAAATTCATAATGGTCTTATGTAAAGAGTCAAGAATGGTTTCTTCATTTACACCTAATGTATAGACATTACTTAAAATAATAAGATCGCCAATTAATTCTTCTAATGTACCTGACATGCCTATAGCATATATATTTTCTTGTTGGCTTTTAGTAAGTATTTCCTGTAGTTGTCCGCAATGAATAATGGCTGGGAGATGTAAATAAGCGTGTACTCTAAGAGCCGTTCCTGAATATTGAGGATAAGAAGTTAAAAATCCAAATTTATGGGAAAAAGAAAAATCGAGTGTTTTACTTAAATCTGTCTCTATTTGATTGAGTCGATTCCAGACTGTTTCCCATTCTCCTTGATAATCAATACAGCATATATGTAAATGATCCTCTTTATTGATTTGCGCAAAAAATAACCCCATTTCATCAAGAACAAATCCCTGATGAGAATGAGTATTAGCCAGATTTTCCAGACATAAAAAATGTTCAAATAAAAATTCCTTGTCAAGAGCGGAAAGCTGGGTATTTTTTAATGCAATGGATTTAGGCAAATAAGAAGATAGATTATTACATAAGATACTATAGACCCTTTCAAACTCATCATCGAGCATTTTTGCAGGGAAATGATAGCTGGCTAGATTACGACTTAAAGAAAAACAAGTAGCAGGCCAGATTGCATTTATTTGATTTTCCCAAGGAGTATGAGAAAGAAGAGTATTTGGTAAGCTAGATTTTTCCATCAGAGTTTTTTTTCCCAAGTAAGTCATTAATTTGATCACGAAGCCAGGCTGCTTGTTCATAATTTTCTTTTTTCAAAGCATCGTTTAGTGCTTCGTTTAAAGCAACAAGGCGGTTAGAAGAGGGGATTTTAGCTGATTTATTAGGAGACTTTCCTAAGTGCAAGGTTTGATTTTTACGATTTTTGGCTACTTTTAACAGTTGTAAAGGGATTTTTCCCATGGAAGTTAATTCTGCAACTAAGATGTCTGCAAAAACGGCATAACATTCGCTGCATCCTAGAGGGTTTCCCATTTTGATAGACTCTAAGGTAGTGCGACAGTTTCCACAGCACATTCCCGTTTCTGCATGGCTTTCATGGGAAGCTGTCTTGCTTGAATAGCCATGTAGCTTTTGTTCTAAAATAGGACAAGTAGCACACATCTCATTACATGTAACAGAAGTATCAAGTATTTCTTTATAGGTTACAGCAATAGGTTTTTTGCAGTGACTGCATTCAATAGGTCTTTCAGCCATCAAATTAATTCCTTTTTTTAGATTCTAGGTAAGATAGGTAAAGCTAGTCAACTATTGTTTTTGCTGTAGATCCTTGAGGTGTTATAAGTACTAGAAAGAAAGCAACAACCATTAAAGAACTCATAATATATAATGTAGAAATAATCGGTTGAACGGAAACCGTTTTGGAAATCAACCCTGCCCAAGTAGGGCCTAAATTCGCAATACACCAAGCAGAACCCATTAATAAAGCAGAAATAGTACTTGGATGTTCAGATAAGCATTGATTTGCCCATGATACAACTAAAGGATTCATTGTTCCAATCATTCCACCCAAACAGGTAAGAAACATAACTGTTTTCCAAGGAGGAATAGAAGATTGCAATAAGAAGCTATAAAATAAAAACAGCGCACTTATGATTACGGTTAAAAGTACATACTTGCAATTATACCTATCACACAAATATCCCGTAATAATCATACAAACAGCTCCACCTAAGATAAAACAAAAGTGTGCACCTCCTTGACATAGCCAAATATGACATTCTTTTGTTTGCATGAGGTCGGGAAGTAAAAAGACAAAAGCTGCTGATAGTGTTACATTAGCAATTTGGATCAAATATAAAGGCAGTAATAGTCGCTTGTGTTGTAAAAAGAGCTGAAGAGCTTGTTTAATAGAAAAAGGCATCGCTTCCGTTTTTGCATCTAAAGGATAAAAAAGTAAGAGGATCAATAAAATCAGAACAGGAATGTAAAAGATCAAAGCATGGCCATTAAAAAATGCAATTGTTTTTGTAAAAGTGAGTTGAGAAATAGCAAGGCCAATTGCTCCTGAAGAAGAGAATAAAAGAATATAACGTCCTTTATGATGCTCTGATAATTTACTTGCAAAACCAACTGCAGCAGGATGAAAAGAAGAAGAACCAAGCATCATCAAAAGCAGTAGGCAAAAAGAAAAAAATAGATGGTCGGTAAATGTCATCCATAGAATAGATGAAGCAAGTCCAAGTCCTAACATCATGATTACCTTGCGGTGCCCTCGGTCAGATATATATCCAAAACCCAGTTGCAAAGATTCTCCCATAAATCCGCTTATGCCTGCAAGAATACCGGCTTTAGCCAAATCAATATGGAATAATGTTTTATAGATAGGCCAAATGCCCGTAAAGAAATCAAGAATTAAATGGCTACACCATAAGAGGCATAAGCTTCTACACAAAGTTGGTTTGAAGCGGTAATTCATAAGCTGAAGAAAGCCTTGTTTTTTGCAGCATAAAACAGGGTTGTAATATTCCTCTATAGCTAATTCATAATAGACAAAAAATAACTGAATCTATAGGTTTTATTTATTTAAAGATAAGAATTAATAAAACAAAAAATGGGGATTGTCATGAAAAAGCAAAAAATTTTTATTTTAATAGCTAGTTTAGTGACATCTTATGCTTCGCTTGAAGCTGTCTCTTCAAAAGAGATGCTTATTGCAAGACTAGATGCTAAAGGTCAAAGTATCCATATACAAGAACTAGCAAAAAAACAAGAAGAAGAAAGTCAAAAAAAATACGAAGCTGCAAGAGCAGAAAAGCAAAAGATCGCCGCGCAAGAAGAGCGCCAAGCAGATCGATTGAAAAAACAGGAAATGCAAGAGCAAAGAAATTTGATCCATAACCTAGAAACAGGTAAGGATGGCTTTGATTCCATACCCGTTTCCGAGAAAGAAGAATAATTAATAAAAACCCAAATAAGGTGATTTATGAAAAAACAAATGTTGTTTCTTTTAGCAGCTAGCGTAATGGCCATTTATTCTCCTTTATGTGCTGAGTCTATTGCTGAAAAAGCAATTGAAGTGTCCGAGCTATCTATTGATGAAAAAGTATTTGTTGCCAAATTAAGCGATGAAAATCGTAAAACATTTATTCATCTACAAAAAGAACAGAGAGACTCTATCATTACTGCAGTAAAGAATGGGCTAGAGCCTGATAAAGCTGTTCAGCATTTGATGGAACCAATGAGTATCGAAAATTGTGCAGTAGAGCAATTGAAATAAATTCAAAATAGCCTGGTCTTTAAAGTCCAGGCTGTATTGCAAAAGGGTAGCTGAAGAACAGGAAATGAACTGTATTGAAGCCAAAATGACAGAAAATACTAGCTTCAATGGCTTGAGTCCAACGGTAAACCACCCCATAGAAAAGGCTTGCACAAAAAGTAAGCGCTATCGCAGAGAAGTTAGGAGACCATCCAATGTGTAGAAGAGCAAATAAAATGGAGGTAATGATAATACTACAACCAGTGCCTAATGGCTTTAATCCAAATGATTGATCTAATTCTTGTTGGAAAAACCCACGAAAAAATGCTTCTTCTGGAATAGAGACAAAAATTAAGTTCTGAATAGCCCAAATCAAAAAAACAGCAGGTAGCTTAGGGTCAAAGGTAATAGCTTTTAAATAATAAGAAACAGCCGCTAAACTAAAAATCATAAGCACTAATACTGGTGTAACTTTTTTTATCAATCCCCAAAAATTTTCTCTAGATTCAATTAAAGGCACCAGGTAAGCCAGCACAAAAAGACCAATAAAAGGCTTATCAAAATTTAACCAGAGGGTTAATGGATAAGAGTTTTTGCCAATCGTCAGATCAGAAACAATTTTCCAATTAGCAAAGCCTGGTAAAAAATGCATAAATAAAGAGATAGAAATAAAAACAGCACTACCAAACAGTAAAAAACGAATCGAAGGATTAGTGGTTTTTTTCAAAGCGTATTGGCAGACACCTAATAGAATAATAGGAATTAAAGATGCAGTTGTTGCTATATGCGTATATAAAGCCAAAAAATAGGCAATGAATAAAAAAATAGCCCAAAACCATTTCTTACAAACCCACAAACTCATTAAACTTATACCTAGAGTAAAAAAGCATAAGGTAAAAAGTGGGTTCTCTATAAATATCTCATAACTAAAAGAACTAATTTGCATAACCTTGAGCTCCTCTTAAGAGTTCTTTCAAAGCCCACCAGCTGTTAGAAGAGCATCCTTCTGGCTAGTCCTATATTTCTATTAAATATTCTAGGGCTATTAGCAGCATATCTTCTATGAGAGCTTCATTTTATAGAAAGTTTTTTTATTCCCAGTTTCAAAAGAGTTCCATGAATTCTTCTAACCAGTGGGCTCTTTTCTAAGCCGATAAAGCTTAAGAAAAAAATAAATAAGCAGAAAATCTTCTCAGGTAAATAAAATTTATTTGATATGGATTAGGCATTAGCTAAATTGTTTAATTATATTCAAATATGTTAATAACCCCAGTTTTGGGTTTTCTAGCAAGCAGCTTTGCCAGCCCCTCAATCAGACTTAGCCCAGCAATCCCTTAAAGACCCATACTGACCTGCCCCCAAATTTCGCCCATTTTAAAATGGACTAATTATTAGTTTTTAAATTTATTCTTCATAATTTCGATAAATTAGAAATTTCTTTATCAAACACATTAACAAACTTGCTCCCTTAAAAATTCAATAGGTGTTTTATATCCTAAAGCACTGTGAGGACGAAGTTCGTTATAATCAACCCTCCATTCTTCAACAATCTTTTTTGCTTCTGACATATTTTTGAAGGCATTTTGGTTTAAACACTCTTCTCGAAATTTTCCGTTAAAGCTCTCAATGTGCCCATTTTCCATTGGTCTTCCCGGAGGAATATACTCCAGGTTGATTCCTTTCTCATTTGCCCATTTACGAATAGCTTCTGAAGTATACTCAGGCCCGTTAAACTCAACAGCATTAGAAAAAAGACATTACAGATAATCAATTCATTGAAATTTTCTCATAAACTCAACAGCATTAGAAAAAAGACATTACAGATAATCAATTCATTGAAATTTTCTCATATCTTCTGCTAAGATCCCTGCTCATATGCAACCTACATCAAGCTTTTTAACACAAAATGCAAAAGACATCCTAAAGGCTCGTCATCGTCAGGAACGAGATAAGAGGTTATGCGATAGAATCAAATCTATTTTATTATTAGATGATGGATGGTCATATGCACAAGTAGCATATGCATTGCTTCTAGATGAGGATACGATAAGACGTTACTACAAAACCTATCTAGAAGGAGGCAAAGAAGCCTTACTCAACCTAAATTACACAGGAAAAGCCTGTAAACTTAATCAAGAACAGCTAGATCAGCTCAAGACTTATGTAAGCAAAGAGATTCCTAGCTCTGCTGGGCAAGTCGTGAACTTCATAAAAAAACATTTTGCCATTCGGTACACTCTATCAGCAGTGATTTCCTTATTACACCGCTTAAATTTTGAGTATAAAAAACCAAAGTTGATTCCTGGAAAAGCAAATGCTGAAGATCAAGCACTTTTTTTGAAAGAGCTCAAAACCCTAGAAATGGATCTTTGTGAATCAGATGAAATCATCTACATAGATGGCGTTCATCCTCAGCATAATTCTAAACCTTCTTATGGATGGTTTAAAAAAGGAGCAAAGGCATTATTAAAAGCCAATAGCGGTCGCCAGCGAATAAATATTAATGGTGGGCTAAATGCTAATAACCTTGAAGTGACTACCATTGTTGCAGATTATATAAATGCGCAATCTACCATTAGCTTATTTCAGAAATTAGAAGAGCAATATCCCCATGCAGAACGCATTATAGCGATATGTGATAATGCAAGTTATTATAGGTCAAAACTGGTTTCTGAGCATCTCAACAACTCTAGAATAGAAATCAAGTTCTTACCCCCTTATTCTCCAAATCTTAATCTGATTGAACGACTTTGGCGATTCATGAATCGCAAAGTTCGAAATAATCAATATTATGAAAAATTCGTAGAATTCAAGAAAGCAACTCTTAGTTTTTTTGAAAATATTTCCACTTTCAAAGAGGAATTAAAAAGTCTCCTCTCTAAAAAATTTCATATTGTAAATCCTTAATTCTAAATCTCTAGAGTATATTACGCTCAAAGATCTAAATATAGAAACACTACAAAACACCGATTACCAAGCTGTATTGTATCTACTGCATTACATCTATACTAGCGATGAGGATGTTCCTTTAAGCCTTTGTTCTGATGTAAACCGTTTAGCAGATAACTATTCAGAGCCTGATTTAAAAAAGATATGTGATCAAAAAATCTTGAGATCCTCATGAGTTATCCCTCATCTAGGATAGATACTCCTGAATTAATTCGAGGCCAGGATTTTTGCATTACTCAGATAATTGGGTTTTGGTGTGGTAGAAAAATAGTTTGCTATATACGCGCTCATAATATCAATCAATGGGCTCATTCAAAGTATTCCTGTCTTAGGATCGTACATCGTATATATGTTTATATTTTTCCAACTTTTTCTAAGAGAAGATATTTTATAGAGGTTACTCTACCTGATAATCTATCCTTAGCATTGTATATGGCAATAAAGTCCTATAAATTTATTCCATATTTTAGAGGAGTAGAAAGTAAGGTTATAAAAACTCCCATAGTAACTCTATATACTTTTGCATTCGCTTATCTTATACATCTAATTCGAAAAGCAATCGCTAGAAATATACCTGCTCTTAATTTTATTGCTCCTTCTGCTATTGATTACAGTAATGCAAACTATCCTCCACTAAACCACGCTCAAATAAAATCTCTTATTCATGATTTAGCATCTATTCCTACAGAACATTTTCATCAAATATTTATAAAAAATTTGGCTTTTGATTCTTTTATTAATTCCTTGCAAAATTTTATCAATGCCAATCCTTTAGTATTAACGCAACCTGTATTTATCTCTCACATCATTCAAGTGCTTCATAGAATTGAAAAGAATACTCGTTTAACACAAGATCCGAGCCATCCATTTAACATGTTTCTTTCTTCTTTTTCATCTTTGAAACAACAAATTTTAACTAAGATTTTTAACATTGAAGAGCTCGTAATCCCATCAACAGAAGATAGCTCAAACATAAAAAATACGGTATTTTATACAGTAGCCTCTTATTTAATATGGGTTAAGCCCAATGCGAATATCGCTCTATGAACCTATCTTGAATTGAATATTAATTTTTGCTATGATGCATGATCTTTTTATTTTTTAACCAAAGACAGATGACATGAGCAAGCAAGGATTAAATGAAGAACAGTTTAAAATACTCGAACCCCAAATGGAAAAATGGGTAAATCGCAATCATTATGGAAGAAAATTAGCGCC
>NZ_CAAJGQ010000018.1 GCF_901000775.1 Candidatus Rhabdochlamydia sp. T3358 | reverse complement strand
TATCTCGTTCCTGACGATGACGAGCCTTTAGGATGTCTTTTGCATTTTGTGTTAAAAAGCTTGATGTAGGTTGCATATGAGCAGGGATCTTAGCAGAAGATATGAGAAAATTTCAATGAATTGATTATCTGTAATGTCTTTTTTCTAATGCTGTTGAGTTTATCACTGTAAAAGCTGTTTTAACTGCAGGTCCTGAAATTTCTGGATCTTTTATAAAACTGATTACCCCTACCTGTCTTTCAATAAGAGCAATAAATTCTTCTGGGGGTGGATAGATGTTTTTATAAGAACCGGTTTGAATAAAAATGGCATTTTCGCGTAGCAGATTTACACGTGTTATTCGTGAGCTTCTTCTACTCTCAACAGCAGCTCTTCTTCTTTGAGTCTCTGCTTCAATTTCTGCTAATTCTTGTTCTGCTTCTATGTCGATTTGCTCGATAGCATTTGGTTGGTTATTACAGTTTAACAAGTTGAGGTTCAAAATATTATCGTCATATCTAGGAGAGTAAACGTTTGCATAATGTAAAAGTTGCATGGCCATAAGAACCTCTTTGATGCGCTTTTAGTGGTCAGTAATTGTTGCTAAAAAAAATAATTATTAGCAACAAAAGGTTTTATCCTTTTTAAAAAGATATGTGTTCTCTTTGAAAACCAGAAGGCCCAATAAGGTGTCTCAGTGAAAAAAAGGGACTGAAAATGTATTTCAGTGACCAAAGCACCTTTGTAGATATATTTGGAGGCTTATAAAAAAAGAACTTGTTATGTCATTATCGCAATGACAATAAATATATTTTTTTTGTAGCATGCTTTTGCCCTTAAAAACATCAAGGTAATTATCAAAGCAGTATCAAATGGAAATCACATAGTGATAACAGATTTAAACGATAAGGAAAGATTAAGCTTTAATCTTGGTGAGGTGCTAAATTTAAACGATGGAAAGACAGTTTCAATCAATCATCTCCAATTATTCTATCAAGATCAAAGAACTATAAAACAAGAAAAAACAACTTGGCAAGTATTTAAAAAATCCTTTACTACCAGCATGGCATTGTCTTCTGGTGCAGCTGCGGTTAGCTTCATAAGCTTTCTGTTCTTTAAAATGATAAAAGCAAAGGTGGAACGATCATAGGAACAATCGGAAACTTTCCTTGGATTAAACCAACTGTTCGATCAAATAGCCGTTAATGATAAAAAAATAGGATGCGACATTAAAGTGAATGAAATAAATAATTGCATAATAAGAACAGAATTTTTACCCATGCCAGAAGAAGCTCAAAGAGAATTTGAAAAATTTGATGAGATTTTTAGTAAAGCAGTAGTTAAAAAAGATAGCTTTGCACAAAAGTTTGTAGCAGGAATGCTATTTGGAGCTTTAGCAGCTCCAGTTTTTATTTATGCATACCAGATTCAATTAATCCCCAAGTCAACTGACTGGAAAATAGATGCACTCGCATGTATGTTTTTTGCTATGACTTGCGCAACTGTTGCACGTTGTTTAGGTTTTAAGAATCTCCTTCAATTCAGTCGCCCTCTCAATCCGGTAACCATTAGTAACTCATTGATAAAAAAGTAGGCTGCGACATTAAAATGAATGAAATAAATAATTGCATAATAAGAACAGAATTTTTACCTATGCCAGAAGAAGCTCAAAGAGAATTTGAGGAGTTTGAGAAGGCTTTTGGTAAAAAAAAGTTAAAGAAGATAGCCTTGTACGAGATTTCGCTACAGGAATGATTTCTGGTGCTATAGCTGCTCCTAGCATAATAAACACTGTTGGTGGAAGAATTAGAAACGTTCAAGTCCTTAGTGATGAGCCTTCACGACTTTTAGTAAAGCATAGGCATGGAAATAACTCGAAGCCAAGGAGCGACGACCCTGGTTTTTTTACATACATGGCAGGGGTAGCGATTACAGGACTAGGAATACTTTTATCTGAAACACCCGCTGGTCCTATTTTAATAGGGGTTGGAGCCGGATTGCTTGGCACCGGAGTCTCTATAGCGGGAGAAGCAAAAGCAGAACAATCACGCAACCGCAACCGTAGGGAGTAATTGTGGAAGAATGGACTCTACAACAAAAGATCGGCATTGGCCTTGCCTTCTCTCTAGCGATATTTTTGTGGGCCCTAATCTTGTTAAAATTGGCTGATTGGGCACAAGATGGATGGTGTAACAATAACCGCAAAAAAAAGTGGGCTGTTTGTTTGATCATTGGTTTCTACCTTGTCTTATCAAAACTTAACAAAGTATTTCCTGACATGTTCGCCTCTTAGCTTCATTTTGGCATTTGGCCTCACATTTTGCAATAGAGACAAAGATGGGAAAAGCGCTCAAAGAATTCATTAGACGAGGAACTAATGTTAATCGCGTTCTTAGGAATGGATATAGATCGAGGAAAATAACCGAAAAGAAGTAGTGGAATTTTTATATGCCCAGACTTTGATCTCTAAGCTCTAGTCCTGATTAAAAAGGATTTACAGAAAAAAATCATAGGCGCCATAATTTCATAGGAAAAATTTAAGGGGATCAATCAATATGCCTATTTTATTATACAGAGCTCTTCTTTTTCTGCTATATGTGGCGCTTCCTTGTTTTTTTCTCATTCAGATGTGGTACAACTATACGAAAAGTCTGGGAAAATGGATATTGCAAGCTACTCTAGCTGGTTTGTACATATTCGACCTGTTTTTAATTGGTCTATGGCCTATTTATGGGTATTTCGTTCGATATCTTTTGGTGCTTTTGCTTATTATTGTTCTTATTAAGTCTTCGTTTAATATGGAGAAAAAGTTTTTTTATAAGTTCTCTATTAGAAGCGTTTTGTCGAGTTTTATTTGTTTTTTCTTTATTGGTTTTTTTATTTATAGAATTTTTTTAGGTTTAAATGGGGCCAATTATTCAAGTCCTGTTGAATTAGCCTTTCCTTTGAAAGAAGGAGATTTCTATATGGCGCATGCTGGTACAAATGAAGCAGTAAATCACCACTGCAGCATTCCTGCTCAAAAATATGCAATGGATATCCTTAAAATCAATGCACTAGGTCTTAGAGCCAATAAATGGTATCCAAAGGATTTAAACGATTTTTGTATTTTTGGTTCTACTCTTTATAGTCCGTGTGATGGAACTATTGTTGAATCTCTAGATCAACTTGAAGATCTTGAGCCTATGGTCATGGATGAAAAAAACCTAGCAGGGAATTATTTGGCTATTCATAAAAGTGAGAGCGAAATTATTATTATTTTAGCGCATTTAATGAAGGGGTCTCTTCTAGTTAAAAAAGGAGACTTGGTTAAAGAAGGTCAACCTATTGGTAGAGTAGGAAATTCAGGTCATACATCAGAGCCTCACCTACATATTCATGCGGTATTAAATCATACAGGAGATTTTTTGTTTAAAGGAGAAGGGGTTCCCATAACATTCAACCATCGATTTCTTGTTCGCAATGATCTTGTTCGATGATGCTAAAAGCAATTTTGGGCATACTAATCATTACCTATGAACAATCTTTATAGAAAACTTGTTGTGCGTCTAGAAATGCTTGAAGAAGATTTCGTTGGAGAAATAATCACTGGATAAAGGGTTTGTAAGTGCTCTTTAATAGCAGTAACTAGTGTTTGTAAATCTGGGTAGTAGTCGGAGAGCTTGCAGATAAACTCATGATGGACTCTATTCGCGCGATAAGAGGGACTTTTTTTAGGATGTAATAAGCAATCCATATAGTTAGGATTGTAATCCCATAAAAAACTGGTGTGATGTAGCCAGCGTTCTTTTTTTAAGTATTGTGCATTGCCTCCAAATTTTTTATCCGCTAAGACGTAGTCATTTTCTTTTAAGCAAAAATCAGGATGAGCAAAAATAGGACGGTAGAAATCTTCGCTCCAACGCATAATCGGCTCTGGATAAGCAGGGAAAGGATGGCTATTTTTGGAGAAGATAAAAGTGACAAATAAAGTATTGTGATCTACTACAACAGTTCCGCCGCCGCTGAATCTTTTAATGAGGGGGATGTGATAAGAAGCTGCTTTTTCTAAGTGGACCAATTCTTCTTTTTTTCCGGAGATTCCGAGTACAATGGCAGCAGAGGAGCCGTGGTTAATCAGACAAAAATCTTCTGTGTGGTCTCTTAAGAGGGACTCTTCTAAGAGCAATTGATCGAAAATAGGAGTATTTTTTAACTCTATCAGATGAATAGGCACTTTTAAGGCCTAGATTTTAGAGAGACTAAAAGAACGGAGATATCGGCTGCAGAAACTCCTGAAATTCGAGAAGCTTGGCCTAAAGTCAGGGGATGTACGCGATGTAATTTTTCTTTAGCCTCATTGCTAAGACCTGTTATGTTTAGAAAATTAAACTCTTTGGAAATAGAGATTTGTTCGATTTGTTCTAATTTTGCAGCTTCTAGAGATTGTCTTTGAATATAACCAGCATATTTGAGCTGCAGCTCAACTTGTGTGTTTATTTCTACTCCTAAATCCATGGCAATAGCAGGAAATTGTTCAATGAGGGCTTGATAGGTAAACTCTGGACGGCACAGAAGCTGTGCAAGGCTACTGCTTTTATCTCGGATGGTATGATGGTTTTGAGATAAAATAGAGATTTGTTTTTCAACAGCTGCTTTTTTTTCTAGGAGGCGCTGATACTGTTTTTGATTGATCAAACCCAAAGAATGCCCATATTCGCGCAAGCGAAGGTCGGCGTTATCTTGTCTTAGAAGAAGGCGGTATTCCGCTCTACTTGTAAACATACGATAGGGTTCATCGAGCTCTTGAGAAATCAGTTCGTCAATCATAACCCCAATATAGGCTTCTGATCTTTTTAGAATAAATGCAGGCTGATTTTTCACTTGCATAGCAGCGTTAATCCCAGCGATTAGCCCTTGTGCTGCAGCTTCTTCATATCCGGTTGTTCCATTAATTTGTCCAGCAAAAAATAAGCCTTTGATTTTTTTAGTTTCTAATGTGGGATAGAGTTGACCGCTTCTTACAAAATCATACTCAATTGCATAAGCAGGGCGCATGATTTCTGCTTTTTCAAGACCTGCAATGGTGTGTAGCATCTTCATTTGTACATCTGAAGGAAGAGAGGAGGAGATGCCATTTACATAGATTTCTTCTGTTTCTAACCCTTCTGGTTCTAAAAAGATTTGATGGCGTTCTTTATCGCCAAAACGAACAATTTTATCTTCAATCGATGGGCAGTACCTAGGTCCTATGCCTTGAATAATTCCAGAATACATCGGAGATAGATGTAGGTTATCGCGAATGATCTTTTTGGTTTCTTCATTGGTATATGTGATCCAACAGGGGACTTGAGTTAGACCAGATGTTTCAGGAGGATCATAAGAAAAGTATACGTTCTTATCACCTGTTTGTGCTTCAAGTTGAGAAAAATCAATACTGCGCTTATTGATACGGGGAGGGGTTCCTGTTTTTAGGCGCCCTAATACAAAACCAAATTCCTCTAAGGTTTTAGAAAGACCCATGGAAGGTTTATCGCCAGCCCTTCCTCCTGGAAATTGCGTTTGACCAATATGAATCAAGCCTCGCATAAAGGTTCCAGAAGAGATAATTACGGTTTTCCCATAAAAAGCGATCCCTTCTAAAGTGGTAACACCCAGGATACGACCTTCTTCAACGATGAGCGTTTCAATACTGCCTTGTTTGATTTCTAGAAAAGGAGTTTTTTCTAGTCGATGCTTCATTAGCGATGCGTAAGCGAACCTGTCGCATTGAGCTCTTGGGGACCAAACAGCAGGCCCTTTTGATGCATTGAGCATGCGACGTTGGATAGCTGTTTGATCAGCTATCTTTCCCATGATGCCCCCTAGCGCATCGATTTCTCGAACCATGTGACCTTTCGCTGTACCTCCAATAGCTGGATTACAACTCATTTTGGCAATCGTATCGAGCTGCATGGTAATAAGTAGTGTTTTTACTTCCAAGCGAGCAGAAGCATGAGCAGCTTCACAGCCTGCATGTCCTGCCCCAATAACGATTACATCAAATATTTCAGGATATTTCCACATAGTTGATGGTATCTTAAGATCTTTTTAAGATTTTTTATGACGATCGCGACGTCTTCTTTTTTTTCTTTTGTGCTTAGCAATTTTTGCGCGGCGCTTTTTCTTTACAGATGCCATAAAAAGAGATTTTCTCCCGTTTTTTTAATCAATTTAATTAAAAAATAAAGACCCATCTTACAGCAAGGAGTGAAAAAAAGTAAAGCTCTAAAGTTTTTGTAAAAGGCTTTTTAAAAGTTATTAAAAAAAATATTTTAATTGGGATTAAACGCAGCAAAGGCTTCTGCATTGTCTGAAGAGTCAGAGTCGGTCCTTAAAGGGGAATAATTGACAAACTGAGCTAGTTCTTTACGGTAAGTTAAATTTATATTACCAATGGCTCCATGTCGGTTTTTAGCAACGATTAGCTCTGCTTGCCCAGGTTTATCATAAGGATCATAATACTCACGACGTAATAAAAACATCACAATATCGCTATCTTGTTCAATGCTACCGGATTCTCTTAAATCACTCATCATGGGTCTATGCCCTTGTCTTTCCTCTACTTTACGTGAGAGTTGTGATAAGCAAAGAATGGGTAGAGAAAGTTCTCGTGCAAGTGTTTTCATCATACGAGAAATTTCAGAGATTTCATTTTGGCGGTTTTCTTGACCGCGAGAAAGACCAGATCCAGTAATGAGTTGCAAATAATCAACGACTAAAAACTGAATATTATGGCTCTCTTTCATACGACGAGCTCTAGCTCTTAAGTCTGTAATTTTTAATCCAGGTTGATCATCTATGATAACAGTAGCTTCCATCATAGAATTTACAGCAGCAACAATTCTTTGGTATTCTGTGCCATTTAAAGAGCCTGTGCGAATCTTATCGGATGCTACTTCAGATTGGCTGCAAATCATGCGGTGCAATAATTGCTCAGCGGTCATTTCTAAAGAAAACACACCAACGGGCAATCCTGTTTTAAAGGCGACATTTTCTGCCATATTTAAAGCAAGTGCCGTTTTCCCCATAGCAGGTCTTGCTGCTAAAATCATCAGGTTAGAAGCAGTTAAACCATTAATCATTTTATCTAAATCTATAAAATGCGAAGGGATGCCTGTGATACCTAGATCTTCGGGTCCTTTTTGCTGATATCTCTCTTGCTTTTCTTGTAATTCTTTTAGATAAGGGAGCTGTGCTTCAGAACGCACGCCGGAGAGTAGCTCTTTAATCGAAACCCCAGCCCCTGGGCTAGCTGATTGGCTAATTAAAAAAAACTTGCCTTGAGCTTCATCTAACAAGACGCTAACATCACTTGGTTCATTTAAAGCTGCTTTTTCTACCTCTTGTGCAGCTACGACCATTCTTCTTAAGGTGGATTTGCTGCGAACAAGATCTACATATTCTTCAATATAAGCAGAGCTACCAGCATATTGAGCTAATACTGTTAGGTGGGCAATTCCACCCACAGCAGAGAGCTTTTGTTGTCGCTTGAGCTCTTCTGCAATTAAGTGGATATCAGCTGGTTTATCGTTGCGGTAAGCGGTTTTTAAGACTTGAAAGATGATTTTATGTTCTGTGAAATAAAAATCTGCTTCATCAAGGCCATCAGCTGCTACATTAAGACTATTAATATTGGTTAACATAGAGCCTAGCACCATCATCTCTGATTCTTTAGAGTGAGGAGCTGATTTTATTTTGGGCAATGACTTTGACATAAGAAACCTCAAACTGCAGTATCTGATATTTAACAATATAAGAAAAGGCCGTGTTTTACAAACACAGCCGAAGATCGGAAAGAGTGGGATTTGAACCCACGGTACCCGTGAGGGTACGCGTCCTTAGCAGGGACGTGCCTTCGGCCGCTCAGCCATCTTTCCTTAAGAGATGCTAGCTAGTTTATATGTAAATAGATTTACAAGCAACTCTCAATCTATCCCATTTGATTCTAACGGTTTTCCATTGAGGGCATTCCAATGGCTTGTATGTAAGGAACCATCGGGGTTTTGTACAACAATACAATGAACCGGAAGGTAGACAGAAGCTGTTTTTCGAATAGCAAAGTCTTCACCAAAAGCCGAGCTAGTAATTCTTTCAATCTGTGAAAGAGAATAACGCCTAGATACACAAAGAGCCTGACGGTAGGGTTGAGTGACTAAACGCTCTTCAATTAAAGTAGATGGAGTAATTTTTAATTTAGGATTTTCTAAATGCAGTCGATAACGTCCACCGTGTTGTACAATCAATTTTTTACGACGACAGGTTTCAATAAGTGCATCGATTACCTCTGTTTCTACATGAATATTTTTACGTAAGTCCTCTCGATTGATCACTCCTCCTTTTTGAGCAATTGCATTGATAATTTTGAACTCACGGCGATCTACATTTGCATTAATGCAATCAGCAAACCCATGTGTTTTATCCCAATCCTTGGCATTAACTACCATTTCTCCATCTGTTAAATCCCATAAGATGATCCCTTCTTTTGTTTTCGCATCAGATGAACTGTACTTAACCTCTAAAAGTAAATAAGGATAGAATTTCAAAGAAGGTTCGAGATATTGGTGCTTAGCGTCTTTAAGCAAAACCTTTTGCTGAGATTCCATAATTTGCTCTGCTGTATAGCGAATCTCTAGTGTATGAAAATGTCCTATGTTTAATACATCTTCTACTTTGTTTTTCCAATCGGGTTTGTTATAAGAGGCCCACCATAGACCATAGCCAAGCGCTCCTAGACTAAATAAGCTAAATATAATACGCATCTATTCTCCTTGGTCTTCCCGTTTATTAATGATATATCAAATTTTAGAAAATGATGTAACTAATTGGATGATTTTCATCTAATTATGAGGAGAAGTTGATTAGTTTTCTAGACCCAAACAATAATTGCAAAAAGACTTAAGAATTAACAAGCATTAGGAGAACTTATCTGTCTAAATAGTAGCAAGATCGCAAGAATGATTTAGAAAATGATTTACTTCTAGATCGCTAACGGGATCAAAGGTGTGGTAAAAGTCAGAGATTTTTGCAAAAAAGGAAGGAGAGAATAAACATGTGGTTTGTATTTCTTTTGGGATCTTTGCAAGAGATGAATGGCTAGCAACAGGAACGGCTAGGTGAATGTCTGAAACTTGTAGTTTTTTTAAAGCTTGTATAGCTACTTGCATACTAGATCCTGTAGCCATGCCATCGTCGACTAAAATGATTTGTTTTTGGTAGAGCAAACGCTCAGAGATATGATAGGATTTAGCTTGTTTTTCTAAATGGGTTTTTTGATTTTCAAGCTCTTTTTTGATATAGTCATTAGGAATATCAAGAATACCGATCAAATCCGCGTGTAATAATTTTTCGTTTTGTTCTGCAATAGCGCCTAGAGATAGAGTAGGGTTTTGAGGAGATCTAATTTTACGAACTATGAGGGTATGGAAAGGAAGATGTAATAGCTGAGCAATTTCAAAAGCAATGGGCATTCCCCCACAAGATAGCCCTAATATAATGGCGTTTGGGTGGTTTTGATAGCTTATTAGATGCTTTGCTAACTGATTTCCTGCATCTTGTCTATTATTAAACATCATTAATACACCTTTGAAGAAATATAAAATATGATTTTTATGCTATTTCCATGCAAGTCAAATTTACCCTAAACTAAAAAAATATTTAGTTTAGATTTAATTTTTCTTGAGAGAGCAGCCAGCTGAGATCTTGTTGCAGAAATTCATCAAATGTAGAACAGAGCTTTTGGTAAGAGGTTTGATCGTTTCTGCGGTAAATATAACCTATACAATGAGTATCATAGATACTTACTTGAGTATGGCATAGATCAGAAGAGGGGATGCAGAGTTTATTTATAAGATTCCCTATTTTTTTTTTGATTTCTATAAATGGGGAGGCAAACATAATGAGGAAAAATTCGTCTTTAGCTTGAGTCTTATAAAAAATAGGAGTGTGGGTATAGTCTGCATTGATTGCTTTAAGCATCATATTAAAAAGCATCTTTAATATAGAAGGCATAATCAAAGTTTGGCTTAAAGGGGGAGTAAGTGAATAGAAGAAATTTTCTAATAAAAAATTTTCATGGGGAGAAAGCTCTTTAAAAGAGCTGCAAAGCTCATGGAAAACCTCTTGTTGTTTAGAAAGAATACCCCCATTGAAGTCGCGAATACCCCCTTTGAAGATACGATTTAGTTCAGAAGAAAGGAATTGACGGGCCTTAAACAAATCAATAGAAAATCTACGTAAAAATGGGGTTTTATTAAGAGCTATATAGAAGATATTTGCTTCTTTTTGATATTTCTTTCTCAGTAATCCCGCAGATTTAACTTCCAATCTCTCAATTTTAATGGAAGTGTTTGCTTTTTCGAATAAATGGATAATCTCTGGAGAGGAATCATTAAGAACTCTTAGCAGAATCACCGTAAATATGAGTTGATGTTTTGTTTGGGTATTAAAAGAGATAGTGACTTGAGGTAGATCATTAACATATTTTAGTTGACGGCTGAGTAATACAATGCTTCGCATGATCTCTTCTTCATTACGAGGCATTAAAACAGGGTGAATGATGCTTTCTATATTCTCTTTTAATTCTCGATTTAGGCTTTTACGTAACTCTTTAATTTCATCAATCGTAAATGGAGTATTATCTTTTTTCTCAATTTCTAGATAGAAAAGACGAATAGGGTCATGAGTTCTGCGATCAAGAACAAAAGAGTTTTCTACTTTGGAAACATTAGGCAAACAGTGGCGAATAGCTTCTAATATGTGACGTTCTTCAAATAGCTCGCTTTCTTTCAGTACATTAATACCACCAATAATACCTAGGACGGGTTTATTTTCTTGAGCGGAGTTGGAAGAGAGATAAGCGCGGAAAATTTTTAAACTTAAGTGTCTTTTTTCAGGGTTTTTAGCAAGTTGATAGAGTAAATTTTTTCTAAATAAATACTGAAAAGAGACTAAGCGGATTAAATGACGTAATTCTCTAGCTGCGGTAAATCGACTGCCAAATAAAAAAGAATAATATCTAATCTCTTCAAAAATATCTCGATCAAAAATCTTTGCTTTCTGTTTTAAAAAAGGAGCGAATTTGAGTTGTATACGAGAAATCTTTTTTTCAGCATTAAGTTGTAAAAACAAACTATGCATCAAATTAAACATACTGCCATCAAGCTCTTTAGTAGAACGGCTTAAAGAAGAAGCGATATTCTCTTTAATCATAAAACGTTTTTGCTCGGTAGATAGGTTTTTAATCGAAATTACTTGGCGAGCATATCTCACGGCTAAAATATTCAAACGGATCTCTTTTTGAAGGCTGAGTACATTGTTTTTTAAAAGCATCAAGTCATCGCTATCTACTATATCTATGTAAATTTGGTGAAAATAAAAGGCTTGTTTAGGAGAACAATGAAAAAGAATAGTTGCACCACAAGAGCAAGAGATATTTAAAAGTTTTCCAGGAATTAACCATCGACTTAAAATATCGCAGAAATATCTTCCTATACCTGTTGTAAATTCAGAAGAGCAGATTAGATTCATTTTAATGGAGCATGGTGCCGTGCGAGAATCATCCCAGGAGATAAGTGGTTGTTTTTTTCTAAGTTCTAAGACCATAGAACGCATTTTTTCTTGCGAGGGATTTAACAGAAGATCTTTCATGAATTCATCGGGTAAAATCTTTTCTAAAGATTTGCTAATGAATTTTGAAAAGAGATCAAGATTTTCTGCATCTTTTTCATCAGGGTCTACTACAATTTTTATATAATTGCTCAAACAGCAATGGTTTTTCATAGAATCAGAATTAGGATCTGGATGTATGAGCATATTCATTTTTTCTACTTTTTTTAAATCTTAGAAGGCATCGGTAGTAACAATCGATCTCCCCATAATGGTATATTCAAGCGTGGATTTGTGATGTAAACAAAGTCCACATGATATAAGGGAATAAGAGGCATTTCTTTTAAGAAAAGTTCTTCAGCTTCTTCTAGTGTACGAAAACGTGTTTCACCTTGTTCATAAAAAGAACGATCGAGTAGTTGAATGTATTCTGCATTTTCCCAGTTTGTAAAGTTCTTCGCATAGGTTCTATATTTGAATCTTTCAAGAATACTCATAGGATCGTGATACATCGCACTCCAAAGAGTATAACACATGAAGTAATCTCCATGTGTTAACTTATCCACAATGACTCTATAGTCCAAAGATTCTATCTTAATAAAAATGCCTAGAGCCTCTAACCATTGTTGTTGGATTGTCTGCATGATTTTACTGGTTGCAGAAGAGAGAGATTGATAATAGAGAACAACTGATTCAAAAACCTCTTTAGTAATTCCCATCTCTGCCATTGCTTCTTCTAGTAAAATCTTAGCCTGGCTTACATCATTGTCTTTAAAAAAAGAACGATTGCGATTTTGTTTTAATAAAGGGGGAATCATATTTGTTGCAATAGAACTTGCTTGGTAGACAATATTGTCAACTAGTTGTTGGCGATTAAGGCTTAAGCTAAAAGCTCTGCGGATTTTAGGATGATGAAAAGGAGCTTTATCCGTATTAAAAGCAATGATCATAGTAGTAGGAGTCAATTCTCTAGAAATTTTCCATTTTTTCTCTAACTCAGGGATAGCCTCTAAAGGAATAGAGGTTAGAGAATCTCCAATGATGTCAACTAAACCCTTTTCAAACATTTGTAAAGTGGTTGTGTCATTTTCAACGGTTTGGAAGATAATTTTTTCTGGGTGCACATCTTCTGTTTTTCTATAATGGGGATTAGAGACAGCAATAATTTCATCCGCATGCTCCCATTTTTCTAATACAAAAGGACCATTGCATAAAAAGTTAGGGCCTGCATGGTGAGCCCAATTAGGGTTTTCTCTGTCATTTTTGATATTCACAGGAGAAAAAACACAAAAGGAAAGCAAATTAATCAGATAAGGAGTAGGTTTTTCTAAAGTAATTACCAATGTTTTTGCATCTATTGCTTTAATCCCTACCTCATCAAGAGACACAATTCCTTTTTTTGCTAAATCTGCATTTTTTATCGTATAAAATAATTGAGCGTTCATAGAAGGGAAATTAGGATCTAAAATATCTTTCCAAGATTGCTCAAAATCATAAGCCGTAACGGGAGTATTATTAGACCAAACCGTATCTCTTAAGTGAAAAGTATATATGAGATTATCCTCTGATACTTCATACGATTCTGCTTGCGCTAGTTTAAAGCATTGGTTTGGATAAATTTTTACAAGCCCTTCAAAAAACAGAGAATGCATTTGTGAAGAATACCAATCGCCTCCCTTACGAGGGTCCATTGTTTTTGGTTCTGCTTTCATGTTTAAACGAAGCACTTGAGTTGACTGCTCTGGACTTTGATGTTTAATGAAAAAAAAAGTAAAAAAAACAATAATAAATAGAAAAAATATTATCTTTTTCATAGGAGGTATCCTTGATGGACGTGTCAAAAAAAAGGCGAGCATAATCCTTTATAAGATTATTTGTAAATCATAAAGATGTAATTTAATTTTAACTAAGGATAAGTTCAAAATAAGATTCCGCAATATGGGGAAAGTTAATTTAATCTTCTTAAGATTTTTTAAACCAAGAAAGCTTTTTATCTATCTAGAAGAGACCTTAAGTAAAATATTTACAAAAAAAGATTTTTTTTTAGATTTATATAACCAGAATAGTTAAAAGCCTTTATAGGGTTATTTAAAGGCTTTTTCATGAAAAATTTATTTGCGTTTTTTTTGTCCATACAGATCTTACATGCATTACCCACTTCATTAACTATTGAAGAAAATCAGAAAGTTCTCAAAGAACTTCCCTTTGACAATCAACAAGATTTTGAAGATGTCAATCGAGGTTTCATAGCTCCTTTACCTAATAATGGCATTATTGAAAATGCAAATGGGCAGATTATATGGGATTTAAAGACATACGATTTTTTGGAAAATGCATCAGCTCCAGATAGCGTAAATCCCAGTTTATGGCGTCAAGGTCGGCTTTTATGTAAGGCAGGCTTATTTCAAGTAGCTGATCGAGTTTATCAAGTAAGAGGTATTGATCTCTCGAACATGACTATTATTGAAGGGAAAAAAGGGCTCATTATCATAGATCCGCTGGTCTGTATAGAAACAGCTAGAGCTGCTTTAGATCTTTATTATCAACATCGTCCGAAAAGATTAGTTAAAGCTGTTATCTATACACATAGTCATATTGACCATTTTGGAGGGGTTCGAGGGATTATCACCCAAGAAGAGGTTCAAAAAGGAGCTGTTAAAATCTTTGCCCCGCAAGGGTTTACTCAAGCTGCTTTAGATGAATCTATCATGGCTGGGAATGCAATGGCAAGAAGAGCTAGTTATATGTATGGAAATTTACTAAAACCAGGAGTAGATGGACAAGTAACATCAGGACTTGGTCTTACTACATCTGTAGGGGAAATTTCCCTTATTTTACCAACCGATTTCATTGTAAAAACAGGCGAGAAGAAAACCATTGATGGTGTTCGCTTTATTTTTATATTTGCTCCTAATTCTGAAGCTCCTGCGGAAATGCTTTTTTATTTGCCTGACTTAAAAGCACTCTGTGCAGCAGAAGATGCAACGCATAATATGCATAATTTATATACATTGCGAGGAGCAAAAATTAGAGATGCAAAAGCATGGTCTCATTATTTAAATCAAACAATTGAAATGTTTGGAGAAAAAGCTGAAGTGGTTTTTGCGCAACATCATTGGCCAACCTGGGGCAAAAATAGGGTGATAGATTTTCTCGAAAAACATTGAATAATACGAAACACTGTTTCTGTATTTGCTGTATCGGTTTCTCGCATTTTTCCATCTGAAGCCACTAATCTCAACAATTGAGAAATACCATTCTTTATTATGAAAGACTTGCCGGATTTTTTTTATCCTCGAAAGCAACAAGTTTATCGATTGTTTTCTCGATATTTTTATTGTTTAAACTCATAAATACACCCTTAGATTGTTAAGCACAAAAAAACAACACATCTTAATTAAGGAATTAAGATGTGTTGTTTAAGAAAAAAATTATTCTTTCATAGTGAGAAGAAACTCAGCATTGCTACCGGTTTTCTTAAGACGGCCAAGTAGTAAGTTCATCGCATCTAAAGGAGCTAGATCTGCTAATGCTTGACGCATAACATAAATTTTTTCAAGCTCTTCTGGATGATATAAAAGCTCTTCTTTACGAGTTCCGCTTTTAATCAGGTCAATAGCTGGCCATATACGACGATCCGCTAAGCGTCGATCTAGGACTAGCTCCATATTTCCGGTTCCTTTGAATTCTTCAAAGATTACCTCATCCATACGAGACCCGGTATCAATCAATGCAGTTGCAATAATTGTTAAAGAGCCACCTTCTTCTATATTTCTTGCTGCGCCGAAGAATCTTTTTGGTTTATGCAAAGCGTTTGCATCGATTCCGCCTGTTAGAATTTTACCAGAATGAGGCTGAACTGTGTTATAAGCACGCGCTAAACGGGTTAAAGAATCTAAGAGAATCAGTACATCATGACCATATTCAACAAGACGTCGTGCTTTTTCAATCACCATTTCAGCTATTTGAACATGTCTTTCAGGAGGCTCGTCAAAAGTAGAAGAAATAACCTCTCCTTTGACACTACGAATCATATCAGTGACCTCTTCTGGGCGCTCATCAATTAACAAGACCATTAGGAATACTTCTGGATGATTGATAGCAATAGAATTGGCAATGGTCTGTAAAATCATTGTTTTCCCAGTGCGAGGAGGAGCTACGATAAGCCCTCTTTGCCCTTTCCCAAAAGGAGCTGTTAAATCAAGGACCCGTGGGCTGAGTTTTTCCTTGCCACATTCCATCACGAGGCGAGCATCGGGATAAAGAGGGGTAAGGTTTTCAAATAAAATACGGTCTCTGGCTTTTTCTGGAGGTTTATTGTTAATTTTTTCTACTTTTAACAGGGCAAAATATTTTTCCTTTTCTTTAGGAGAGCGGATGGTTCCGTATACCGTATCTCCTTTCTTTAAATCAAAGCGACGAATCTGTGCTGGTGAAACATAGATATCCTCAGCAGAAGGAAGATAGTTATAATTAGGAGAGCGCAAGAAGCCAAATCCATCTGGCAGAATTTCAAGGACTCCTTCTCCTACCAAAACCTCTTGAGGTTTTTCAGACAAAAACTTTACGATTTCAAAAACCATCTGAGATTTTGTAAGTGCACCGAGGTTTTTCAGACCAATATTTCGTGCAAAGAGTGTAAGCTGGTCCATATTCATTCTTTGAAGATCTGCTATTTTCGTAATCGACTCGACGGGAGTGGTCATAGAAAGAGAAGAATTATTTTGTTCTGGGTCCTGAAACCCTTGAGTGATATCTTCGTTTGTCATTGAAGTTGAGGCTCCTTCGTTAAATTGCCCATAAATTTTATTGAGTGGTTAGCAATGAATATAATTTAGTCACTTGATCTTTCAAACATGCTAAGCTTCCATTGTTTTTAATCACATAGTCAGACTTTTTTGCTTTGTTTTCAGGATTGATTTGTTGAGCCATGCGTTGCTCAAATTCTCTTATTGTTTGATGTGTGTGTTTGATGAATCGCTCTTGGCATATGGATAGATCGGCTGTAACTGTAATGACAATATCAAATTCGTCTTGTTTAAATAGCTCATATAGTAAGGGAATCTCAGCTATAAATAAAGGATATTTACCAGTTTGCCTAGCATGTTGATATTCTTTTTCAATTTCAGCATACACAACAGGATGAATTAATGCTTCTAAAGCTTTTAAAAGCTTTAGATCAAGAAAAGCTTGTTGTGCGATTTTTTTTCTATTTAAAGAATTATTTTCAACAATGTTTGGACCAAATAATTGGATAACCTTCTGCCCAATTATGCTGTCTGGCACTAGTAAATTATGGACAATCTCATCAGCACTTACAACAAAAGCACCCAAGTCTTTAAATAAATGGCATACAGTTGTTTTCCCAGAGGATAACCCACCAGTTATAGCTAGTTTTTTCAATTTTAGCATTCACTCCAATTTTTTCCAATAGCAATATCTACTATTAAAGGAACTTTTAAAGACATGACGTTTTCCATAATTTGCTTTACATCCTTTCCTAGTAATAAAACGTCTTGATCTGAAGCTTCAAATAAGAGCTCGTCATGAACTTGCAGAATCATTTTAGCTTTTTTATGAGACTGTTTTAAATAATTATCTACCTGGATCATTGCTATTTTAATCAAATCCGCGGCACTTCCTTGAAGGGGTGTGTTAATAGCTAATCTTTTTGCAAATGCCCGAATAGAAGGATTTTTATTATGAATTTCCGCAATAGGGCGCTGACGGCCAGTAATGGTTACCACTTTACCTGTTTTTCGTGCGGTTTCTTCACAAAATTCAATAAAATCTTTTACTTTTTGATAACGCTGAAAATAAGTGGCAATAAAAGCTTCTGCTTCTTTGTAAGAAATATTAAGATCTTGAGATAAGCTAAAAGCTTGTTTACCATATAAGATTCCAAAATTAACCGCTTTTGCTTGATAGCGCATAGTGGGGGTTACTTCGGAAATAGGTACTCCAAAGACTAAAGAAGCGGTATAATTATGAATATCTTCTTGATTATTGAATGCTTGGATCAAAGCAGGATCTTCTGAGAGGTGAGCTAAAATTCTGAGCTCAATTTGTGAATAATCAGCTGATAAAAAACTATAATCGATCTCTTGAGGTTCAAATGCCTGACGAATCTTTTTTCCTTCCTCTGTTCGAACGGGAATATTTTGTAGGTTTGGATTTTGACAAGATAGGCGGCCTGTTGCTGCTATAGATTGATTAAAGGTACAGTGAATCCGTTTTGTTACAGGGTTTACTTGTAGAGGTAATGAATCGGCATAAGTAGAACGCAGTTTTTCCAGAGTGCGGTATTCTATGATTTTTTTAACGATGGGATATTCTTCTTTAAGTGC
Source organism: Candidatus Rhabdochlamydia sp. T3358 (assembly GCF_901000775.1). Taxonomy (GTDB): domain Bacteria; phylum Chlamydiota; class Chlamydiia; order Chlamydiales; family Rhabdochlamydiaceae; genus Rhabdochlamydia. The sequence goes on along the minus strand of NZ_CAAJGQ010000018.1, from coordinate 107,396 downwards.
GTCTAGCACATCAATAGATGTAGAGTAACCCGTTGTTGTTTTCTTAGGAGGTTTGATTTGTAATTTTTCAAATAGAACAGAGCTTAATTGTTTAGGTGAATTCAAATTGAATTTCTGGCCTGATAATTCATAAATTTGCTCTTCAAGATGTAAAATTTTAGAAGACAGGGCGAGGGATGTTTTTTCTAAAGTTTTTACATTTACATAAATACCATTGCGTTCTATTTCTGCAAGGACAAAAATCAAGGGGATTTCTACTTCTTTAAATAAGGTAAATAAACCTTGTTCCTGTAATTGTGGTTCTAATTGTTCTTTTAATTGCAGAGTGCAATCCACATCTTCACAACAATAATCCTTTATCAAATCAAGAGGGACATCTAGCATCGATATTTGTTTTTTTCCCTTACCTATTAAGCTCTCAATAGGTATTTTTTCTCTGCCTAATCGTTGCAGAGATAGCTCATCAAGACTATGTCTTTGTGTATTAGGGTGTAATAAATAAGAAGCTAAAATTGTATCAAAGTGAATCGATTGTAAAGAGATGTTCTCGTTTTTCAGCACATGCAGATCATATTTAATATTGTGACCAATAAAACCCATTTCTTTTTTTTCTAAAAGAGATTTGATTTTTTCAAGAACAAATTTTCTATTTAGAAATCCATTTAAAGGAACGTACCAAGCATGTCCTGCTTGAATAGCAAATCCAATCCCTACCAGTTGGGCCAACATAGGGTGTAAATGAGTTGTTTCTGTATCTATGCAGATCTTTGTCTCTTGCTCTAATTTTTTAAGTAACTGCTCTAAAGATTCTAAGTCATTGACTAGGCAGTAGTTTTCTTGAGGAGTCTCTTTATCAAGAGGGAGCTCTTTTAATAAAGAAAGAAAATGCATCTCTTGGAAAAATTGCTTAACTTTTGGAATATCGGGAGTTTTAAGCTGAAAAAAAGAGGGTTGTGTGGGGATTTCAATATGTATATCAATTCTTGCGAGTTGTTTGCTCATCAAGGCGATCTCTTCTTGTTGAACAAGGATTTCTCCTTTTTTCCCTTTGATCTTGCTAGCATTTGCTAAGAGCTCTTCTAGAGAGCCATATTGATTGAGTAACAAAGATGCTGTTTTTGGCCCAAAACCCTCTAACCCAGGAATATTATCAGAGGTATCTCCTGTTATAGCCAGAAAATCAACAATTTTTGAAGGCTCAACTCCATATTGATCTTTTACTTTTTGTTCATCAATTAGCAGGTTATCTTTGTGTAGGTGAATGATCTGGATTTTTTCTGAAATAAGTTGGCACAAATCTTTATCACTGGAACAAAGAAATACTTCAGAGCCTTCTTTTTCAGCCCATTTTGCAATACTTCCCATTGTATCATCCGCTTCTATTCCTTCTATTGACAAAAAAGGAATTCCTGCGATTTCACAAAAGTATAAAGACCTTTGTAATTGCTCCACTAAATCTAGCGGCATAGAAGTGCGATGGCTTTTATATTCACTATAGATTTTAGTTCGTGATTTCTTATTGTCTGGGCCATCAAATACACAGATTAAATAGTCAGGAGAAAAATCTTTGATTAATTTATAAACAGAGCGAATAAATCCATATAACGCATGAGTGGATTCTCCTTTTAAATTGGTCATAGGAGAAATGGCGTAATAGGCTCGAAACAAAAGGTTGACTGCATCGATAATATAAATTTTATTCATGAATATAAAAAATCCTCCCTAAGTAGGGAGGAAATAAGAGGATTAAAGAAGTCCTGGTTGATAAAGATAGAGAAATTTACCTTCTAATTCTGGATAAAGAGAATGAGTTCTAGGGGAAAATAAATGACTCATTTTTTCTATAAAAGAATATCTAGCTTGAGATAACTCTGATAGAAAATTGTGAGCGATTTGTATGGTCATCACTTGATAAGATTCTAAGTTTGCTTGGCTGGCAAGTGCTTCTAGCGCTTCATTATAGTTGCTGTTTGCAACGTCTATATAGCCATATTCCAGTGCTTCTTCAGCTATAAATACATGAGCTCCATAATCGGAAATGAGTTTCTGCTTATTTAAAGAGGGGCGCGCTGATGTAACAATATCTACAAATTGCTTATACATAGCAGAGGTTAAGTTGCGATAAGAGAGATCTTCATCTGCTTTCCAAGGTCTAAAAGGATTTAATGCATCCTTATCTTTACCCTGTGTAATTGTTAAAGCCTCTACTCCATAGCGTTGCATCAAAGTAGAGAAGTTAAAAGCTGGACCAAAACGTACTCCAACAGATCCTATAACACTAGTAGAAGAGGCAAATACCTTATCTGCAGCGCAAGCAATATACATGCCACCCGATGCACATAACCCATCTACGTATGCGTAAATAGGCAGCTTGTGCTTTTCTTTGAAGGCCATTATGGCGCGATAAATTCCATCTGAATCTGTTACAGCTCCTCCCGGCGTATCTATGTGAAGTAAAATGGCCTTTACTCGATCGTTTTGTAATATCCCTTCTTGGGCATCGAGCAATAAAGAAGTGATTTTCTCTGTAGTGAGATTTTTTACTCCGATTACTCCAGAGATATCTAACTTCAGTATGACTGCTGAAGTAGGGCCTAGTAGTAGTCTTTGCCCTTTGGCATCTGGACTGAGCAAAAGTGTGCTTCTTTCTGGTTGCATATAGGGGGAAGAAAGACTGATTAAGCCAAATAAGAGGAGCATAAAAGCTGTAAAGAAACCGATAAAAACAGCAAAAGAACGAAAAAAGGAACGAATAGTAGAAGCTATAATCGATTCTCTAGGGTAGTGCATATTTCTTATCTCCAATATAATATTAAGGTTCTTGAATCTTAGAGAAGGATAGCTTTTTGATCCAGCTTTTCACCTTGTCTAAGAAAATCGCATAGAGTATATACTAGGATTTACTTTTTTATAGAGCAATAGACATGATTAGTTTTTCTTTTGCAGATTTGCAACGATTTTGGTGGTTAGAAATTGTAATCTACCTTGGGCTGTTAACTTTTATCAATTTTTTTCTCAAGAAGACTCTCAAGAAGATAGCAAAACGTTTTCCTATAGATCGGTGGAAGGGGAGGGTAGATACTATTTTTTATTTGCCTAGCTCTCTTTTTCTATGGATTTGTGGTATTTGTTTAATCATTTCTTTTATTGCAGTTTATTTTCGACTCTCTCTTGTCTATGAGTATAGCTATTCTTTTTTTAAAACAGCTGTTATTTTTACTCTAGCTTGGATATTTTTGCGCTGGAAAAAAGAAGTAGAAAGAGATCTTGTTTATTTTAAGCATACCATCAAAAAAATCGACATGTCACATGTTCACATGATAGGTCGATTAATTTCCATTGCTGTCATCTCTGTATTCTTGTTGATCATCTTACAAATTTGGGGATTAGATATGGTCCCTCTAATGGCTTTTGGAGGAGTAGGCGCCGCAGCTTTAGGATTTGCAGCTAAAGAGGTTATTGCCAATTTTTTTGGAGGCATGATGCTTTGGATCAATCGTCCTTTTGTATTAGGTGATTACATTTCCTTGCCTGATCGCGGAGGTTTAGAAGGAGTTGTAGAGGAAATAGGCTGGTATTTAACCGTAGTAAGAGATAAGGATAAGCGATTGGTATATTTACCCAATGCCATTTTTTCTACGATCTCTGTCGTTAATACATCGAGAATGAGTCATCGACGTATTCAAATTACGGTAGGTGTTAGGAAGGAGGATTTTGCGAGGCTAGAAGAATTGACACAAGCCTTAAAAGAAGTGTTTGAAAAACATCCATCGGTAGATGCTTATTTACCAATTAATGTGGTTTTCTCCTCTTTTGGAGCTTATTCATTAGAGTTATTTGTAGAGCTTTATACCAAACAAACAAGATACAAACAGTATTTAATGGCAAAACAAGAAATTTTATATCTTTTGTATAAAACCATTCAGCAAATGGGTATTCAAGTGCCTAATCCCATAATGGCTATTGAAAAATGATTTAAGAACTATTTTGCTTAACAACTAATAGCTGTCTTTTAAAGAGCTCTATAAAAGCTAAAAGACCGAGTGTTATGAATAACAAATATAAATAGGAAGGGAATCGATAGCCTATAGCTAACCCGATTAAAATAAAAAACTGTAGGGCTGTAGACACTTTACCCCATCGAATCGATTGAAATCGATATCCTGCCCAAGCAGAGCGAAAACTTAAATAGAGTCCAAATAAACACAAGAAAAAATCACGCGAAACAATCGCACAGGCTTGCCAGATAGGCAATCTTTTTTCCATCAACAAAATAGATAAAATAAAAAATACAAAAAATTTATCCATGGCAGGATCTAAAATAGCTCCAAGCCTTGTAACAGCTCGACGTTTGCGTGCTAAGTAACCATCTACTATATCGGTTAGCATGGCTAGAATAATAGCAGTGATACGCACAGGAATGCTTTCATATAGAAATAAAAATGCTAGAGGGGCGCGCAAAAGTGATAAGCTATTTGATAAACCAATCATAATTAGATTTTTTGACTCTTTTTACTTAAATCTAGTTCTAGTTTGTAGAAGGATTCGCTTTTTGGACCCTTTTCCATTGCTTATACCAAATTCCTGCAATTACCGTCACACCGAAAACTATCAATACAAAAATATTGGCTGTTTTAAAGTGTTGCCATATAACTGTATAAAATTGACTAAAACTGTAAAATAAATAAAAGCAAATCCCGCTCCAAATTAGACAGGCAAAAGCATCCATAAAGATGAATCGAAGAAAATTAAAACGACTCATTCCAGAAGACATGAAAATACAGTTGCGTACTCCAAAAGGGATAAAACGTCCAATAAGAAGGGTTAAAAATCCGTATCTTTCATAAAAATTTCTGATTTTTTTCATCCGATTTAAATGAAAGATTGATTGAAACCATTTAAATCTAGATAACTGGGCGCCGAAAAGGCGACCCATCCAATAAGCGCACCAAGCGGAAAAGTAACAGCCAAGGACAACGCTTATCAATAGATGCCAGGTGTGTTCTGGCATGATGGTAGCAGCAATAAAAGCACTGAGCAAAATTAGCAAATCTGTACTTAAGGGTATGTTAAAACCAGCTAAAATAATCCCTCCAAATACATACCAATGGGCATTGTGGGCATGACGCGTAATAAGTTCTAACAAATATTCCATAGACTTCCCTTATACCACACTTTCCATTAATTGGGTATTTGTTCAAACAAAATATACACTAAAACACTTCAGTTAAGAGCTTGTATAAAAAAAATTTTTATTATATTTCAATAAGAATATCCTTTAAAAGAGGGAGAGTATGCTCCTAAAAAAACATCAAAAACTCATTGCTTTAAGCGCTGCTATTCTCATTTCTTGTTTTTTATTATTGGCCATTTACGGAAAATTATTTCACCCTTCTGAAAAACTCAAAAAGTTAGAGTATTGGGTTAGTTTTTTTGAAATATTTTTTATTATATCTCTTTTTGTCTATAGAAATAATTGGCACATTTGGGTAATTACAGCTGTAATTTTTGCTTCTTTTGCTGGGTACTCTATTTTTTGGTATAGCATTAAGCTCCCCTGTGCTTGTATGGGAACCCTCATTCCTCATGCTTCTTCTCTATATTTTTTTTTAGATCTTATCTTTTTTGTTCTTAGCTTAAGCGTAGCTTGCCTTTTGCAAATAAAACGTTCTGTTCTTTATTTTTGGACTTTTTTGGGATGTATCTTCTTTTTAATAGGCTATGCTTTTGCAGAGAAAATTTATCAAAAATTTATTTTATTATAAGAGGTCTATGGAAGAATTAGCGACTTTTGCAGGGGGATGTTTTTGGTGTATACAACATGATTTTGATCATTTGCCAGGTGTTTTACAAACACAAGTGGGTTATACAGGTGGAGATGTAAAAAATCCTAGCTATGAAGAGGTTTGTTCAGGAAAAACAGGACATGTAGAAGCTGTTCAAGTTCTCTATGATCCAAAGCAAATCAGCTATGAAAAACTTCTAGACTTTTACTGGCACCATATTGATCCTACAAGATCCGATGGGCAATTTTGTGACATTGGCTCGCAATATCGGCCAACGATCTTTTATCACAATATACAGCAAAAAGAGTTAGCGGAGCGTTCTAAAAATGAGCTACATTTATCCTGTTTAGTGCAAATTTTGCCGATAGAGACCTTTTATCCAGCAGAGCTCTATCATCAACAATTTTATAAAAAAGACCCTGCAAGGTATGAGTCCTATTCCTTTTATTCAGGCAGGAAACAGAGATTAAAAGATTTATGGAAAGAATAGAAAAATTATAATAGATCATTAAAATCGATAATATAAGAAAAAAAATTGCTTGTTTGAACTTGTTTATTAACACCATTGACATGAATCAATACAGGCCTTAGCGAGATCTGTCTAGGAAGATTTAAACAAGCGATTTTCTGTTTTACTTCATCAATTACATGCGTTGTAATTTTATGACTGCTGAATTTGATTTCGCAAAGGTAACATGTACCGAATTTATTTTGGATCATATAGTCGATTTGACAACCTGATTGATCCTTGGTTTTACGTTGAAAAAATGGATTAGCATTAACGATATCAGAAGGGTCGATATCAAGAAGTTTATGAAGGGGTTTTCGATTGCTAAGAACAAGATTTTCGAATTGTAAACCCATTATTGATTGCCATTGGGAAGGCAATTGCATTTCTTCTCTTTCGATTTTTTTTTTGTTAGGGTTGATATATTTAAGATAAAATCTTAAATAATTATCTCTAAGGCGATAGTGGCTAAATTTTGCGTCTACACCTGTTTTGAGGTGCCATGTGAAGTCTTGAGAAACAAAACCAGCGGTTACTAAGTCATCCATATAATCGGAGATAACTCCATTTTTTTCTACATCTAGCGCAGCATAGATACTTTTAAGTTCACAAGGGCCCTCTGCCAATCTCTGAGTAATTTTTTTATAAATAGTGCTTCTTGTGGAAAATAAATCTGAAAAAATCCTTTCAAATTCGCTAAATAGAAAACCTTCTTTTTGAAAACATAGTCTTTGAATATTGCTCTCTGCACTTTGCTTAGGTAGAATTTCTTCTAGATAGCGAGGGACGCCGCCTGTAACAGAAAGGATTTTGAATTTATCAAAAGAAGAAACCCTTGTTTGCTCTCTATTCCAAAACTCATTACATTCGTGTAAAGAGAGCTCTTCAAGAGTAATATCTAAAGAAATTCTGCCCATAAAACCGGTGCTGCTCAAAATGTTTTTTTCTATCCAGCTTGAAATAGATCCGCAAAGAATCACAACTAACTCTGGATTATTTTTGAAATAAAGATCCCAAGCTATTTTAAGCTTTCCAAGAAACGTATGATCTTTGGATCCCATCCAACTGATTTCATCTAAGACAAGAACCGTTTTTCCTTTTTGGATCCGTTCTGCAAGAAGCCAAAATAAATCGCCCCAATCATCTGCCCTTGGAAGAGGGATGTTCATTTTGCGATGTAATTGACGTGCAAATTCTTCTCTTTGATCCTTAGCTGAAATGCTTGCTGTAGGAGGAATTCCTGAAAAGATATAATGGGGGACATTTTTGGCAAATTCTTGTGATAATCTGCTTTTCCCAATCCGTCGTCTTCCTTTCATAACTACAAGGCTTGCTGATCTTTTTTGGAAAAGATCATTAAGAAGTTTAAGCTCTCTTTTACGACCGACAAAGGGATATAGCATCTATCTTCCTTTTTTTGGTGATAATTATACCCCATTGGTAATTTATCACCAAATCAATAGGGGTTTGTCCCTTCTGATAAACAATCAAGATATTCCCAATAGCTAAAACATCGGTCTCTTTTTTTGCCTGTGATCTCTTTTAGAATTCCTATATCTACGAATTGTAAGACTAAAGCTTGTGCTCTTTGAAAAGAGATATGAAAAGAGTCAGATACTTCTTGTATAGACACATAGGGTTTAACAAATAAATAATCTAGTAATACAATAGCTAAGGGCGAAGAGATCTTTTTGTGTAGCAACAATTTCTTGTGTTGATCAGCCAATGCTAAAATTTGCTTAATTGTCTCAAGAGCGGATCCAGAGGTCCAAATCACGCCTTTTAAGAAAAATTGGATCCATTGTTCATAATCTCCTTTTTCTCTGACTAGATTAAGCCGATCGTAATATTCTTGCCGATGCAATTTAAAGTAGTAACTTAAGTACAGCAAAGGCTTTTGCATAACTTGTTTCCAACATAAATAAAAGGTGATAAGCAAACGCCCTATTCTTCCATTGCCATCTAAAAAAGGATGAATGGTTTCAAATTGATAATGAATCAAAGAACACGTAATCAATATGGGCAGTTCTTTTTCTTTATGCATGTATAACTCTAATTGCCCCATGCCATGTATGGCCTCTGGAGGAGGAGGGGGGATAAAAGAGGCATTTTTAAGAGTAGAACCTGCTGGTCCAATCCAATTTTGCGATCTTTTAAATTCTCCAGGATTTTTTTCTCGGCCTCTTGTATCCGATAAAAGAATGCTGTGAATCTCTTTGATTAAACGGATGCTCATAGGAAATTCTTTCAGTCTTTTTAATCCGTGGTTTAATGCTTTGATATAGCTTACTACCTCTTCTACATCTTGAACATTTTTGATCGATAGATGACTTTCATGTGCAAAGACATCGTCTAGAGAAGCTTGGGTTCCTTCGATTTGTGAGCTGAGAAGAGCCTCTTTACGAACATACATAGCAATAATATGGTCTACGTTTGGCAGTAAATGACCCATGGCATCTAAGCTACCAAGAGCAATATTTGCACTGATAAGAAGTTGATTCAAATCTTTATCGATCTTTATAGGCGGTAACGGAGAAGGGATAAAAGCTTTGTATCCACTAGGCTGAGGAAGATATTGACCGCTTCTATGCATAATTTTTTTTATTGTGATTTTTTAGAATAGTGCATAGCCAGCTAGGTCACTATTCCTGTTTTCTTAAATAAGAATAACTAAATAAAAGATATTGTTCAATTTAAGTGTTGCTAGACTCTGCAAGCACAGGTTCTGTAGATGGTTCCTCATCAGGGTCTTTTAGTGTTGCTTGATGGGCAATTAGATTGTCAAATTGATGCCCTAAAGAACGAACCGATACCATCCAAGTGCTGATTACTCCTAAGAGAATAATAGCAACATAAGGGGTGCTTAAAGCAACGGTTCCAAAGAACATAAGTAGCGTTTGATGGATTAAAGAACCGCCTGATTTTCCAAGGCGTGATCCCACACCATCAATAGCTGCTTTCCCTTTTTGTTTACATTCTTTGCTTAAAGGGGTAAAGGCCATTTCTTTGGTTACATCAAATAAGGTGTATTTAGAAGCTCTGGCTAAACAATTTTGTAGAGAACCAAAAAATACACAAAGTGCCAGAGGGGTAACTCCTAGAAAAGCAGAGATAGAAGCAAAGCCTACATCTTTAAAGAAGAAACAAGCAAAGAAAGCAATTCCAGTAAATAAAAGAATGAAAGGAGAGGCTAAAGCGCTAAAGGTCCAACTAAATTTTCTAATAATCACACTGGAAATAAATATGCTGGTTACCGTAGCGACAATGCCGATCCACTTCAGGATTTGCCCCATATAGGCATTAAAGTCGGCAGGGTTAGGATAGAGCTGTTTTACTTGATCTTTCCATACCACTTCAATCAAATTAATAGCGATATTATAGGTTATCACAATGACTGCAATACAGATAAGATAGGGAGATTTAGCTAGATAGCCAAAGTTTTTACGCATGCCCATTTTAATTTTTTCATTTCCATTTTGAGCACAGTAACTCTCTGAGTTATAGCCTTGTTTCTTTTTATGCATGTAGCGGAAAATTAACATACATAAAATACCGTTTACAATCACTAAAGAGGTAAGAAAAAAGACTGCTTGGTCCCAAGCATTATTACCAAAAGGTAGGAAAGAGTGGTAATTTAAGCGAGACATCGATGTAGCAACCTGACCTGCAACAATACCTGATATATTAATTCCGATTCCAAGTAAGCCATAATAGCGTTTGGCATCATTAACAGAGGTCACGTCATTGGCAAAACCCCAGAGCAAGACCGTCATAATAATGGTGCTCCACATCTCGGACATAACGTAGAATAGAGTGAAGGTCCAATTGCGAAATAAGGCGATAAAGCCTTGAAAGCCCATAGGCAGGGCCTGTTGTACGCGATCACTTAAGTGATGTGGGTGCAATACATCTTGGAAAGGGTATAGAAAGAACAAGAATATCGTAAAAAACCCGATAAAGATGCTCATCATAGCATAGAAAGTTTTTTCTTTAGAGAGACGATTTGATACTCTAGTAAATAAGAAGGTAAATAAGAAGGCCATGGGAACAATTGCCCAGACCTTAATAAAAGGAAGGGCCTCAGCTCCAGAGGAAGGGGCTGTTATTACAAGGGCATCCTTTGTGGCTCTTAAGAGGCTGTAATTGAATCCAATAAGAAAAAATAGAATGGAAAGAGGGACAAACTTAAGCAGTTCATGGCGGTGGATTGGCCATATACAAGCGCGTAACTTGCTGAATTTTGCTGCCGCAAACATATTTTTGCCTTAAAGTTGTCTTAAATTATAACCTTTTTTACTTATTTTTCAATAATTAAAAAAAAAAGCAGATAAAAGGCAATTGTTTTAAAATATTTTGTTTAACTATCTGATAATGCATCTATTCCAGGAAGTGTCCCAAATTCTAGGTATTCTAGGGAGGCTCCGCCCCCCGTTGAGACATGCGAAAAGGAACTAGCAAGGTGTAATTGATTGATGGCAGCAACGGAGTCTCCGCCACCTACTACGGAAATGGCCTTTGAAGACGCAATGCATCGAGCAATTGCTTCTGTTCCTTTTGCAAATGCAGGGAATTCGAATACTCCTAAAGGGCCGTTCCAAAATATAGTAGCAGCTTTTAAAAGGGCTTTTTCCCAGATAGCAATTGTTTCTGTTCCTATATCCATTCCTTCCCATCCATCTGGAATTCCTTGATGAACTTGAACGTATTTACTGTTTGCATCTTTGGAAAAGTGATCTGCTACTAGTAAATCTACAGGTAACCAAAGTGGCAGTTTTTGGTTTTGACAGCTTTTGGTCAGTTGCAAAGCCTCTTCTAGCTGATCTTCTTCATAAATAGAATTTCCAATCTGATAACCTTGAGCTTTTAATAGAGTATAGGCCATTCCTCCTCCAATAAACAAGCCATCTACTTTTTTTAAGAGAGATTTTAACACGCCTAGTTTACTTGAAATTTTTGCACCACCAATAATTGCATAAAAAGGACGCTGTGGATTTTGTACTAAAGAACTTAAAGAATCGATTTCTTTTTGTATGAGAAACCCCATTGCAGATTTACCAGGAAAATACTTTGTAATGGTAGCGGTAGAAGAGTGTTCTCGATGCGCCGTTCCAAAAGCATCATTTACATATAAATCTCCAAAGCTAGCTAATTTTTTAGCAAATTCTGGATTGCTTGTAGGGTTTTCTTCTGCTGGATCAAATCGTAGATTTTCTAATAAAAGTATTTGATTTGGTTGTAGATGAGCTACCAGATCTTGTGCGCTAGGGCCTATACAGTCTTTAGCCATTAAAACAGGGCGTTTTAGTAAAAGAGCAAGGGCTTTAGCGCAAGGTTCTAATGACAGTTTGGAATCGGGTTTTCCTTTGGGTCTACCAAGATGGCTCATTAGGATAACCGATCCTTTATTTCTTAAGATATATTGGATGGAAGTGAGTGCTTCTTTAATTCGCGTATCGTCTGTAATGATTCCCTTTTCATTGATAGGGACATTTAAATCAACACGCAAGAGTACTTTTTTATTCTTTACATCAAGCTGTTTTAACTGGAGTTTACTCATGACAAGTGCTTATTATTTAAAGTGAAGAAAACGGGTTAGCTTCTTGACAAAAGCGTGTGCCTTGTTTGCGTTTTTTTAGCTCATGGTGGATGGAAAAAAGCAGATCTTGATCAAAATTTTGACGTGCAGCCCACCGCAAGTATTCAAGAGGTATTTCAGAGAATTTACGTCTTTTATGTTTTCCAAGAGGCATGGTTTTTAATAAAATAGGCCTTTTTAAACGTTCGAGGATTTGTGTAACTGTTTTATAACGTTTAGCAAGAAATTTAAACACTTCAATATTTACTACAACATCATTCATAGCTCGATGAGCTCCCTCTTCTGCAATGTTAAAATGCTTTCGTAACATTTCTAATGAGTTGGTAGGGCTTTCTCCATATAAACGAGCTAATCGCAAGGTATCTAAATAACGGATGGAGGAAAGATTATTTGGAATAGCATATTTTTTTGCAGAGGCATTTAAGAATGAAATATCGTTGGTAATACCATGGCCAATAATAATATAATTATTAATAAGTTCAAAAATACGGGGTAAAACCTCTTGAATTTTTGGCTTTCCCTTTACCATTTGATCTGTAATATGGTGAATAGCTGTTGACTCTTCTGGTATAGGGAAAGAGGGTTCGATTAATGTTTCAAAAGAATCTATAATGGCATCGAAATTAAAGCGTGCAATAGCAAACTCAATAATTTCATCCTTGTCTGGGTCCAGCCCCGTTGTTTCGCAGTCTAGGCAAACAAACACGTCTTTGTGAATTAAGGTCATGATTTTTCTTGGAGTAATAATTTGATCTTTTCGGTAAGAGCTATTCTGTTTTGTGGCTCCTTAATAGAGCAAGTTAAAAATTCAAAAGATTTCAGTGGAAAAACAGAAGAGAGAGTATGGGAAGCATCGCGGATTTGTTTTTTTATTTCCTGAACTTTAAGTTTATCGCTTTTGGTAAAGATAATTAACAAGTTTTTGTGATAAAAATGAGCCCATTTGATGAAATTAAGATCATCTTCGGTAAAAGACCTTCGGATATCTACTAGAAATAAAATTAAACGCAAACTCGAGCGTGTTTTTAAATAGAGATCAATTAATTCACTCCATTTTCCTTTAGTCTTTTTGTCTACTCTTGCATAACCATAGCCAGGAAGATCTACCAGAAGAAATTGCTGATCAACAATAAAAAAATTAATGGTCTGTGTTTTTCCTGGTTTTGAAGATGTTTTGGCAACAGTGTAATTATTAAGAAGGTAGTTGATTAGAGAGGATTTGCCCACATTGGATTTTCCTACAATAGCAACTTCACTAAGAGGTTTCTTTTGGAAGTTATTAATAACGGGAAAGGCAGAGGCGCAAGCGGCAGCTGTGATAAATTGTGCATTGTAAAAGAAAGGTTTTTTAGGCATGCAACCCCATTACTACAATTCGTCTTTGTGTTTCATGAAGGTGGGTCATGTGGATGCGAATGGTTTTTTTAGGCAGTAAAGGATCGATTTTTTCAGCCCATTCCAAACAGCAGAGCCCGTTTAAGTAAAAGAAATCATCAAATCCAGCAGATGCAAACTGGGTTGCATCGAGAAGGCGATAGAGATCAAAATGATACACAGATGAGAATTTTCCTTGATAAATGTTGAGATAGTTAAATGTTGGACTGCAAATATCTTGGAAATCAATCCCTGCAGCGCCATGAATAATTCCTTTTAGCAGCGTTGTTTTACCCGCTCCGAGATCTCCAAACAATCCAATTATCGGGTTTAAACAGGTAAGCAATGATCCGATTTTCTGTCCGATGCAGAGTGTTTCTTCAGCTGATCGACTAATAAAACTCTGCTCCATCAAAAAATCTCTTTTAAGTCTCTTCCTTCTCTTCTTCTAGCCATAAATCTACAAAGGCAGAAAATTCCTCATAGTTAGCAAGGGTTTCTACAAAAGCATTGATTTTTCCTTCTTCTAAATGAGTCTGTATAAAAGACATGAAGTGCTCTTCAATTTGATAACGATTTTGGCTGGGCACTTCTTCTAAAGGGATATCTTTTAGCTGGTTTTGAACAAAGTCTTGAATTACCGCTTCTTTGCTGTTAAATAATTTACCAGTAACAGCAGAGGAAAAGACAATTTTTTTAATAGGCTCTTTTCGTTTGACAATATAGTTTTTTATTACATCGAGGTCTTCTGATACTAGAAACCTTTTAGCTTTCAATCCACCAACCCGCTCGGTGTTTTCAGGACACTTGGAAACCCAGTCATAGATAGCATCTTGTGGATTAGGATGTGTATTATCAGCAAATACCTTTCCTGTAAATGGACATATATAAATTTTTTTACTCTGCTCGTTAACGCTTTGCTGTCCATATTGAATTTTAATTTCCGTTTCACGCCATAGTTTACCAGCTTCTTCTAGTCTATGGATAAGGTCTTGCCTGCTCTGATAGATCACTTTGTCTCGTATGAAGAGCACGGGCTTTAAGTTAAACTTCTTTTCTAAAAAAAAGAGATAAGTTGTAATTAAATCTGCTTTTTTATTCTTTTTTAAGAACCTAAGCATTTCGCTTTTAATAGTTTCTGGAATTGCAATAACTGACATTTTCCCCTCTACAGTCAAATCATTAAATTTGTAGAAAAGAAAAGAGTATCTTAGGATCTATTTAATATTCAAGTTAATGTTCAAGAACTATTGGCTCTCTAAAACATAATTGTATTTTAAGTGCTAAGGCTCTTAACAGATAAATAATTTGTAGATAATCATTTCTGTTTATGTTATCCTGTCGTGAAAATGTTTATTTTAGCAGAAATTGTATAGACATATTGTAAACAAAAAAATTATTTTAACGCATTGTTTTACAAGGTGTAAAAACCTCTGTTAGCTATTTTAGGAGGCATCTAATGGCCCAAGCCTGTGAGAAAACGCTTACTTTAGAAGAAATTTCGGTTCCCGGTTATGAAAAAATAATCAGAGTGTTAAACGTGGAAGTGGGATTACATGCAATTATTTGTATACACTCTAGCGTTATAGGTCCTACGTTAGGTGGCATACGCATCTATCCCTACCCCAACGAAGAAATAGCTTTAAAGGATGTAATGCGCCTTGCAAAAGCCATGACTTATAAATCTCTTCTATCTGAGTGCTCTTGGGGAGGAGGCAAAGCTGTTATTATCGCAGACCCTAAAGTGGATAAGACAAAAGAACTGCTCTCTGCTTTTGCAGAAGCAGTACATCAACTTAAAGGAGAATACATTTGTGCAGAAGATGTAGGTTGTTCTCCGGAAGATGTTCTACTTATTAGCAAAACCACTCCTTATGTAGTAGGCCTACCTCATAAAAAAAGCAGTGGAAACCCAGCTGTTTTTACAGCTTGGGGAACGTTTAG
The DNA here is from genome assembly GCF_901000775.1 of Candidatus Rhabdochlamydia sp. T3358. Lineage (GTDB taxonomy): Bacteria > Chlamydiota > Chlamydiia > Chlamydiales > Rhabdochlamydiaceae > Rhabdochlamydia. The sequence continues at coordinate 92,188 of NZ_CAAJGQ010000018.1, read as the reverse complement.
AGGAATTCAGTCCGCTCTCAAAAAAATATACAATTCTTCTGAATTAGAAGGCCGCAAGATCGCAATTCAAGGTATAGGCGCAGTAGGTTTTGAATTGGCTAAGTTACTCTTTTGGGCTGGAGCTCATCTCATAATTAGTGATCTAGATCAAAAAAAATGTTTAGAACTTCAGCAGCTCACAGGTGCTGTTATTCTCTCTACAGAGGAAATCTTAAAAGCAGAATGCGACGTGCTAGCGCCTTGTGCTATGGGAGGTGTATTAAACTCTCGCACCATTCCTCTTTTGCGCTGTTTAGCTGTTGCTGGTTGTGCTAATAACCAACTGCTTAATGATAGCGATGCTGACGAGATAGCTAGTCGTGGTATTTTGTATGCTCCTGATTTTATTATCAATGCAGGAGGATTGATCAATGTATCGCTAGAGCTAGAAGCAGAAGGGTATAACCCTATTCGGGCTCGTAATCGCGTCAATCGCATTTATGACCAGCTCATGGTTATTTATGATATTGCTGAGCAAAATCGCTTTTCCACTCATAGAGCAGCGCTCTCTCTTGGTGATTATCGTCTAAAATATCAAATTGGCAAACGTATAGAGCCTCCTTATTTTCATCATGCATCCTTGAGTTAATTTTATGACTCCTTTAATTAGCTTAATAAGGGAAAAAGCAACGCAGGCGATTACTCATCAATTTTCTGCTGAGGTTGTAGACCCCATGTTTTTGCAAGCAGAAATTACAGAAAGCACACAGCCTCAATTTGGGCATTATCAATGTAATAGTGCTTTAAAAATTGCTAAAATATTAAAGGTTAACCCCAGACAGATTGCAAAGCAGATTGCCGATGTAGTAGATCTTTATGACCAAGCAGGTTATAGAATGATTGAAAAAATAGAGATTGCAGGCGCTGGTTTCATCAATATTTTTTTATGTTCAGATTTCTTAGCTAAGCGCATTGAATCCATGCTTTCAGATGAACGCTTAGGAGTCCCTTTAGTAAACAAAGAAAAAATCATTGTAGAATTCTCTTCTCCTAATATTGCAAAAGAGTTGCATGTTGGGCATTTACGATCGACAATTATTGGTGATGCTTTAGCTAGGTTGTTTGAATTTTTAGGTTATGAGGTATTACGTTTAAATCATGTAGGGGACTTTGGCACGCAATTTGGCATGCTGATTGCTTATATTCAAAAATATGAAGCGCTTGCCTTTCAAAATACGATTGATCTTTCTACTTTAATGAGTTGGTATAAAAAAGCAAAACACCAGTTTGATCAAGATCCAGAATTTAAAAAATTATCACAGCTAGAAGTAGTGAAATTACAACAAGGAAATAAAAACTCTTTTCAGATTTGGGAGAGGATTTGTGAGGTTTCTAGAGCTGCTTTTCAGGAAATTTATCAGCTTTTAGATGTTCGTTTAATAGAAAGAGGAGAGTCTTTTTATAGTCCTTATCTTGCGCAAATAGTTGCGGATTTAGAGCAAAAAGGGCTAGTTACGATATCTAATGGAGCAAAATGTATCTTCTTGGATGGCTTTGTGGGAAGAGACAATACTCCATTGCCTATGATCGTGCAAAAGTCAGATGGGGGCTATAATTATGAAACAACAGATATGGCGGCGCTTTATCATCGGGTGCAAAAAGAAAAAGCCACTCGGATTATTATTGTAACCGATGCAGGTCAGAGCTTGCATTTTGCCATGATTTTTAAAGCTGCTGAAAAAGCTCACTATTTTGATCCAAAACAAGTGCAATTGGATCATGTTCCTTTTGGTGTTGTATTAGGTCCTGATGGGAAAAAATTTAAAACTAGATCTGGTGAAACCGAAAAACTCATTGATTTATTAATGGGAGCTATTCAAAGAGCTAAACAAATCTTAGAGACAAGGCTTCCTCTTCTATCAGAAGAGGAATTGGAAAAGAGCGCTAAAATTTTAGGCATAGACGCCGTAAAATATGCAGACCTTTGTTGTCATAGAATCAAAGATTATGTTTTTAGCTATGATCGGATGTTAAAATTTGAGGGAAATACCGCTGCATTTTTATTATACGCTTATGTACGTATTCAAGGAATTAAGCGTAAGGTGGGAAAAGAAGCTGTAAAAGGACCCATTGTGCTTTCCCATCCTTCGGAAGTAGCGATGGCTTTTCATTTATGCCTCTTTCCAGAAACACTACAAATGATGTCGCAAGATCTTCTACCCAATCGTTTATGTGATTATCTGTACCTCTTGGCAGAAAAGTTCCATGCTTTTTTTCGTGATTGTAGGGTAGAAGGTAGTAGTGAAGAAAATAGTCGCTTATTGTTATCAGAAGTAGCAGCTCAGGTTCTGAAAAAAGGACTGTCTATTTTAGGTTTACAGACACTGGAAAGAATGTAGATCAATAGAAGTCTTGCTTAGTTGGTTAGGAATCTCTTGTACATACTTCGGGACACAATACCCTGGAAGTCTGGCAGAGAGCTGTTTAACCAATTCCCTCCCCTTTTCTATGGATGTTTCAAAGTGTTGTGTGCCTTTTACACGATCGAGCTGATGTAAGTAATAAGGTAGAATGCCTTGGTTACTGAGCATAGTAAATAAATCGGCTAATATTTCTATATCGTCATTGATTTGATTCAATAAAACCGTTTGGCAAAGTAGGGGAATCCCCAGCTTTTGAATCTGTTTTAATGCAGTAAAAATATCATCGTCTAACTCTTTTGGATGATTAGAATGTATGACAAAAATTACTTGTTTATCTAAACAAGAAAGCATAGAAATCAATTCAGCATCGATTCTCTCAGGAATTCCAATCGGAAAACGCGTATGAAAGCGAATTTTCTGAATATGGGGGATTTGATTTAATTCTTGTAATAGAATTTCAAGTTTTACATTGCTTAGAGAAAGAGGATCTCCTCCACTTAAGATAATCTCTGTTAGGCTTGGATCTTGCGCTAATTCTTCAAGCTCTTTTCTAAAATCAAGGGTTTCTTTTTCATAAGCAAAATTTTGTCGAAAACAATATCTACAATGCATAGCGCAAGCACTTGTACATAGAAGTAAAGCTCTTCCTGTATATTTATGCAGAAGCTTAGAGGTTTTTGTAAAAGAGCTATCTAAAACAGGATCAGATACGAATAAGGGGTGATCATGAAGTTCTTGTTTAAGGGGAAGAAACTGTAGCAGTAAAGGATCTTCCCAATCGCCCTTCTTTATTTTTTGCGCTAATCGATAAGGAAGGTTGAGTACAAAATGAGGAGAAGAAAGTACTTTTTTTTCTGCTTCTTTTAAAGGAAGTTCTAAATAGGAAAGTAAAGCTCTCCAATTGGTGAAACTCTTTTTTTGTATAGCTCTCCAACAAGGTATTTTTGACATAAGTTAACATTCTATGAATTTACTGATTTAGAATCAATTTATACCATAAAAACTAGATTTAAGACTTTTAAAATGCTATGCAATAAAACAGTTTAATCCTAAAATTAAAGCCTTCTTTCGAAAAGATTAATACAAGGTTTTTATGCCCAAGTTTCTTACTCGAGCGCTTATTATCTCTATTTGGATTTTTTTATTAGCATGTTTTTTATATGGGCCTAGATTTTCGCCTGCTTCTAAAGACTCTATTAATGTCTTTACATGGGGCGGTATTTTAGATGAAGGGATTATTCAAAGCTTCGAGAAAAAAACAGGTATTAGAGTGAATATCAATAACTACTCCTCTAATGAAGAACTGATTATGAAACTAAAAGCAACAGAAGGGCAAGGCTATGATCTAGTCATACCTTCTGATTATGCAGTGAGTATTTTGGTTAAAAATCAATTAATTAAAGAATTGGATCGAAAGCAACTCACCTTCTTTCATCAGCTTCTTCCTGGATTATTAGGACACTTTTTTGATCCACAGAATCGTTATTCTATTCCCCTTTCTTGGGAGGTTTACGGCTTGGGAATTGACAAAGACTTTTTTACCGAGCCTTTTATCCCCTCTTGGAAGATGATTTTTGATCCAGAAGTGGTAGATTATCGCATCGTTATGGTTAATGATCCCATTGAAGCTATTGAAATAGCTGGATTTTACCTATATGGTTCCACTTCTTCTCTCTCTAAGATCCAAGCCGAAAAAGTAAAAGATCTCTTGTTACAACAAAAGCCATGGGTAGCAGCCTATGCAAGCTCAAGAGCAGATTACTTTCTAGCTACTAAGAATTCTCCTCTAGCAGTAGCTTCCAGCTCCTATATTTTTCGCTCAAAACGCAATTTTAGTTTTATTGACTTTGTTGTTCCTAAAGAAGGATCTTTTATTTCTATTGAAAATATTTGTATTCCTAAAACGTCTGATAAAGAGGTTTTAGTCTATCAATTTATCAATCATCTCTACCAAAGAGAATCTATCCGCGTGTATTGGGATTCTTTTAGACTTTTTCCTGCCTTAGACGATAAGCAGGATCTAGATTTCGATCCCCAAGCAGATAAGATTTTTTATGGTTTAGCAGATGACTTGAAAAAGTATCATTTTTTTAAAAGTCTTCTTCCTCAGCAAAAAATACGAGATATTTGGGTAGAGGTTAAGGTTAATTAACTTTTTTATGGGTCAAGTAGTTTAGCAATTTAACCAGCTTTTTAAAGGCCTTTGCAAAAGAGATTATTCTGAAATTATTGAACTCTAATAACCTTTTTCCCGAGGTTGCTTTTTAGCGCGCTCTGGTTTATTTCGAACTACAACTTTCAACTTTATTTTCTTGATAAAATTCTATTATAAATATAAGGCAATCGTTGCAGACAGGAGGGTAGAGCATGCAAATAGTATTTTTACTTTATAATGGAATGACTGCTCTTGATCTAATTGGACCCCATGAAATTCTTTGTCGTTTGCCTGGAGCCAAGATACAGAGAGCTGCCGAAAGACCTGGGTTGATACATACTGATTCGGGTTTAATGTTAAACGCTGAGTACACATTATCTAATATTTCACATGCCGACATATTAGTCATACCAGGAGCAGGAAATGCAACAACTCTCAGAAAAACTCCCAAGACACTAGAGTGGATTCGTTCTATACACGCAACAACGACTTGGACGACTTCAGTTTGCACAGGCAGCCTTATCTTAGGAGCTGCTGGTATCTTATCGGGATTACGAGCAACGACACATTGGGCAGCTTTTGACCGCTTGGAATACTGGGGTGCGCAACCCACCCATGGCCGCATCGTAGAAGATGGTAGGGTGATAACAGCAGCGGGGGTTTCAGCTGGAATCGACATGGCTTTGAATCTTGCCATAAAAGTTGCGGGCGCTCAATTTGCACAGGCTATTCAGCTTGGTATTGAATATGACCCCGAGCCTCCCTTTGATATGGGTTCTTTTAAAAAAGCAGATTCTCCTATTCGCAATGCGTTGCAAGTGCGGATGGCAGCTGATTTTGAACCAAAATGAAAAAAATAAATGAGTTAGTGGAAAAGAAAAATAGAAAATATGCAATGGGGAAGAAAAAATAAGGTGATCAGTGATTTTAATTTTTTATTTTCTTAGGAAATAGATCAAAAGCAAAAAATGGCATCAAATCACAAACTAATTTTTGCACAGATTGGAATTGGATTCCATTTATTCCTAAAGTGTTTGCAGCATGCACATTTTGTTCATCATCATCTATGAAAAGACACTCTTGAGGCTTTAAATCCAATTTTTCTAACAAAAATTTGAAAATTCGAGTGTCTGGTTTTTTAAAACCAATTTCACAAGAAAATAATAAAGGTTCAAAAGGATAAAATAATTAAGATCTTTTAAAATTTTTACTTGAAATGGGGAAATATTTGATAGCAATGGTAAAAGAATCCCTTTTTCTTTTGCCCTTAAAGCATATGGGTTCGACTCTCTTGTTGTGTGGTTATCTTGGATTATTCCATTAGTTCTGGCTGCTATTGGAATTTGGAGGGCTCGTGTTGAAAAGATAAAGATTTTCTTTTTTACAAAGGTAGATCGTTATTTTGCATGGGCTTTGATCAGTGGTACAGCTGCTAGTGCTATAGTGTTCTTAGTTCGCTTGTGGTTTAAAAACATAGAAATAATGAACTTTGTAGGAGCTAAAGATGCAATTTTTTATTTTTTCACCTACTATGTCTTATTTATTCCTTTCTTTTTTATTTCGTTTTTAGGAGGAGAGATTTGCTGGAGGGGTTATCTTTGGCAAAAATGGAAAAATCATCCTTTCAAAGGAGGAATGGCTATTTGGCTACTTTGGTGTCTATCAAGCATCCCTCTAGTTATTAACACGCCTCAACGTATTCCTTATATGGCTTTCTATAACCTACTATTAATGCCAATTCTGCATTTTTTTAGATACAAAAGCGGAGCGATTGGACTAGGAACGCTTTTTTGTGATGTATATTCGATATGAGCTCCAAAAAACTAAAAATAGCTTTTGTTTAATGTAGACATTGTTTTAATAGATTTTAAGGCCAATTCAAAAGCCTGAAAAAACCAGGCGGTAAATTTTTTTTGTTCTTCTTGTGAAAGGCTTTGAAGAGCCTCTACATCTATCCATTTATAATTTTGAACCTCCTGCGGATTAGGTCGAATAAATCGTGGGTTATGTAAACCAACAAAGACATGGTCAATTTCATGTTCTATCATTTCATTTCCAACATTTTCTTTATAATAAAAGAGACCAGCATGATAAAGCTTACAAGAAAAACCCATCTCAATTTTTAGTCGATTTTTAGCTTGATTTTCAAGGGGAGTAGCTTTTTTAGCATGGCTACAGCAAGTGTTAGTCCATAGTCCCCCCGAATGATATTTTTCTTGAGTTCTTTGATGTAGAAGCAATTGCAAAGAAGAGTTAAGCCGGCGGAAAAGAAAAACAGAAAACGCACGATGTAAAATTCCATTTCGATGAGCTTCGTATTTTTCAATCAGGCCTAGGGGCTGGTCTAATTGATTTACTCTTAAAATAAATTGAGCAGAATTTTTATTAGACATCATCAAATACCTTAATTATAAAAGCAAATTTAAAACGCTTTATGAATTTTTGCAATCTTAATTTAAAAATTTTTTATCATAAAAACACGGAGTGCTATTTTCTAAATGCTTCTCTTGCGCAACATGAATTAGTTTTTTAAAAAAAATCATTTCCAATTTTTCAAAAATTAAAAAATGATCGAATAAAAATCAGCGAAGAAGCTTAGCAATATCTGCAAAGGTAACGAATAACTTAGGGCTATTGACAAATTGAGATTTCTCTGGGAGGAATTGTAAAACTTGCTCTGGGGAATTTTGCATTAGTTGCTGATGGTTCACCCAATCTATCTGCTGCTCTTGATTTGAAAATTCGATATCTGTAACTATCTTGTCCGGATCGATTAAAGATTGAGCTAAAAATCGCTGTAAATGATCAAAAGAAAAAATACAAAAGTCCTCTTTTGCTCTTTCTGATTGAAAGATAAGTTCACCCAATTGTTTATCATCATTAAGTTCAGCATCATTCTCAATGAGAAAGGTTATATCAAAATTTTCTACAAATTTTTTCCAGTTAGCAGAAATCACTTTACGAAATACCAATTGTTCATAAAGCTCTTCTATAGTATTTGAATTTTTTTTACTATTTTCATAGTTGATATTCAAGGGAGTGTGAAGCGCTATCATCATACTTTTCCCTCCATGGTTATTCACAATTTCAACTAGCCGACTGCATGTAGTGTTTGAAAGAATAGGAGTTTTAATAACAACATTTATGTTGTTTTGGATAGCAATTTTTGTCATCAGAAGTATCAAATAATTCATTTCTTTGTCAATGGAAGGCCAAAATTTAACTTTGTGTGCATAAGGAATGTCATTGAATAAATAGCTAAAGAAGAGGTCGAGGCTAATTATAATGCTATTATCATTGATAATGCCAGTCATTTGCAGTTGATTAGCTAAAGTGTCGCATGAGCTCTGTTCCCCCTCTAAAAAAATACACCATGGTTTTATTTTTGAAGAGAGGGTCTTATTTTCTCTTTTTGCTTTTAATTTTTCAAACCATTCGTCTTCATTTAACTCTAGATGAGTTTTTTTAAAAATCTCATAGAGGATTTTTGCATGTAAATGCTCTCTTACAGAAGAAAATGTTTGGCAAGAGCTGTCATAATAGGTCTCCTTACTTTGGACCAAAATTCTTTGTTTTTTATCTAAATAATCAAAAGAGAGATCACCATTGATTAAACGTTCATGAGAATCTTGAATTAAAAAGAAATTAAGACAAAAATTTTGTAGTGTATGAATAAGTTGAGAATGTGTATCGTGAATAATGGTTCGAATTTTAGAAAAAATTATGCGATTTTCTTTGCAATCCTTAGATAAAACTCCTAAGTGGATGAGGGAACAAATAAGCTTGCTCTGTTTCCATTTTTTTCCTTTTAAAATAACAATGGCGTGAGGTGGGATAAACATTTCAGCTGTTCTAATCTCACATCCCATTTTTAATAATTTTATGTGATTTTCTAATAAAGAGAGTTCTTCATAGGAGTCTGAGTCAATGATTAGAGGATTCGAAAAAAGCTGCTTGCTTAAAGTAGCTGGATCAGGGGTCCCTTGTTCCATTCCTATAAGTATACATCTTCCTTCAAAATCTTTTCGGCTAGAGGTGTTTGTGCGATAAAGAACGCGCTCGATCTTGGGATCACTTGGTGTACCTTTATGGAGAAGAGCTAGATTGTCCCAAAAGACAAAATCACCTTTTTTCCAGGAATGAAAATAAAGATATTTTTTTTGCACAGCTTGTCCCAACAATGATTTTTTAAGCTCATTATCTTTTTCTTCAGGTATACCTATGATTTTTGACTGATATAATTCATCCAAATTTAGTGTGCGTTTTCCTGTAATCGGATGAATACGTACGAGAGGGTGAATAACATCGGGAAATTTTTCAGCTCCTCTTTGAAATTTTAACGATGCTTTTTCATAATTTTCCTGCCTTATATTGGTCATGTGATCATAGGAGTGGATAACGTATAAACTCTCAATTTCTTGCTTTAACTTTTCAGATAATCCATTATAAGCAGCGTATAAATTTGAAAACCCGGTCATTCCCAAACCTTCAGGTTGAGGTTCTGAGTTAAAAAAAGCAAAACTTATACTTGTCGGATAACGAATAAAGTTCTTATCCCAGTGCCAAAAATAGGTGGGGCTTTTATAGTTAGGGTTTTGCTTAAGAATATTGTTAGTAATTACATATACATAGTCGTCTTTTCTGTGTCTATTTTCGTTATTCCATGCGGCTTCAAGATCACCAAAACAACGTGTAATGTCTGTTTGTTGCTGAACTGATAAATGTTGGTTTCGAATAACAACAACGAGGTATTTAGCAAGAAGTGTTTTTAATGCGTTAACCTCTTCTTTTTTTATACCAAGAGATAAATCCAAGCCAATCACTTCAATACCCAATGTTTCAGATAGCTGATTCATCTGAATTTCTGTAGTCTCATTGTTGATAGAAAAAATATTGCTTAGTTCCGAAAATTCAGGAGAAGCTACTGATTCATGACATAGAAGGTCTATATTTATAGTAGCGAGACTGAAAAAGATAATTGTTATAATTTTATCCATTTTAATCTTTATTTTTTTGGAGATAGATCAAAGGCAAAAAATGGTGCCAAATCACAAATTAATTTTTGCACAGATTGGAATTGGATTCCGTTCAGCCCTAAATTATTTGCAGCATTCACATTTTGTTCATCATCATCTATGAAAAGACACTCTTGAGGCTCTAAATCCATTTTTTCTAACAAAAATTTGAAAATCCTAGGGTCTGGCTTTTTAAACCCTATTTCACAAGAAAATAGTAAAGGATCAAAGGGGATAAAATAATTGAGGTTTTTAAAAATTTTTACTTGAAAAGGAGAAATATTTGATAATAGAGGTAAAAGGAACCCTTTTTCTTTTAAAGCTTGCGCTATTTGAATGACCTTTGAATTAACATGGGCGTTCTTAGAAAAAAACTCTCTTAATTGCTCTTCCCAATCAGAAGGCAATACGCGTTGAACCAAATGAGCATAATTTTCCCAAAAAGTATTTTCTAAAACTTTTCCCTCAATTAATTCTCCTCCCGTTGGAAACAGAGTTTTTTTCACCAAATCCATAGATATATTAAGGGAATTAGAAACAAAATTTTCTATACCAGTTGGAGGAAAATCAAGAACAACTCCTCCAAAATCAAATATAGTAGCTTTAATCATAATTTTTTAACCATGTGACTTTTTTTTATTAAAAAAAATTTATTGATAAATTTTATGCCGGAAATTGCTATAAGAGCTGCAATGAATACAGAATAATCACGTGTATAGAGCGAATAAAAACAAGGGATAATATACAAACGCAGTTCAATTGTTCTTTTGATAAATCCATTTTTTATAACACTCTGTAAATATCGAGTAACCTCATATGCAAACAAAATAACAATGATTTCTAGAATATGAACAGAAAGATCAAAAGAACAGATCTTTACACTGGATAAAATTACTATTAAACCACCAATAGCATGGTTTTTATAATCTAATTTCATGCTTAATAGCCAATAAAAAACTAGAGCAGTGTAAAAAATTCTTAACGATGGATTGAAATAAATTAATCCCATTCCTACTACACCCCAAGAGATTCCCGCTAATATTGCTGACCCTTTAAAAGGTTCTCTAAGGCCATGTTCATTAAAAAGATCGGCTAGTTTTGTTAAAACTCCGAAAGCAAATGAAAAAACAACTAAGCTAAACATAAATTTTTTAATTTTGCTAAATTATATCCATCATTTAATAAAGTATTTGTAACAGAGGTCGAACTATAGACAACGGAGTCTCTAGATCTAGGAATAACTCCACTTGTATAAACCTTTTCTCCATATTGAACTGAAAATTCAAATAGAGCTTCTGCATCTAATATCAGGGGGCCAATCTGATTATGTCCAGAATAATGATAGACGCAGTAAAGAGGAACAATTCCTCTATCTAAAAGTCCGTCAACAGCTTCTAATGCTTTTTGATTTTCTATTTGAGGATCCCATGTAGATGTGTTGAGATCCATCGGCAAGCTCTGAAGCCCGTATATAAAGCTACTATAAGAGGATCCTTTACCAAAGATCTCTCTTGCATATTCTAAAGCAGAAAGCATTCTCTTGTACCCATATTCTGCTTTTCCAGGGGCAATGATTTGAAATAAACTGGGATCAAAAACTTCGATATCAAAGTAGACTTTATCAAAACCAGCTTGTTTCATTTCATCCATCAAAGAAAAGTTTTCAGGAGGCATAAGAATTCCAATAAGATCAATATTGCGATTTTCCTTTAATTCTTTTATACCTTGAGCAATCTTTATAAATTCTAAAACAGTCTGATCATAAGAGATAATATTCCCTGAATTCAGTAAGATATACTTTAAGTTTGAGTCCAGCTGAAAGGCTAGTTCTAAACCGTCAATAATTTCTTTTGTAGGCTTTGTTGCTTTAGTAAAGGTTTTATGAGACTTATGTGTTTGATAAATTTCACAAAATCGACATTCTTTTTTTGTTTTAAAATAGAAACAATAATTACTAATGATAACGCCAGCTACATCGATCCCCAGCTTCTGGACAATACTGGATAGAGGAGAATTTTGGATAAATTGATTATCAAAATTGGTTGGGGAAGTCGGTGTAACAGAATACTCCTCTCGTTTTTTATCATTTCTTAATTTGTACCCTTTTTCATAGTCTAAGTACCATTCAGAATCAGGATTAAAGCGAAGTTTAGAGATCACTGTCTTGGGAATAACTTCATTCTCGGGATAAAGAATAATATCTTCTGGGATAGGACTAGAATGCGTAGCAACATGATGTTGGTACAAATGAATTTGTTTTGTATTAAATGCAGATCCTTCGGCAATGCGGTTTTTTACACTGATGCCTTTTGCTATCAAGTCTGCCTTAATTTGCATAAAATATTCAAATTTCTTTAGCTCTTTTCTAAATTCAATCTTATATTCTTCTGTGGCTAACATATTTTTTACCATTTCATATCTTTAGTGATAAAGTACTGTGAAGTTCGAAGATGACTTAACCAATCTTGTAAGGAAAAGAGGATTTTTTCATTTTTAATATACTTTGATAAGTTGGGGATTAAAACCCATTTCTTTGAAATTACAACTTTATCTGGGTCGTTTACTGAGGATTCTTGAAGTGAAGTTTGATCAATCTGTGTATGAAAAACAATAGCTCTAACAAGAGTAGAAGCCTTTGTAAAAAAGGCTTCATGGATATAAGCCACCTGAGCTTGTGTCACTATATATTTTGTTTCTTCTAATACTTCTCTACAAAGAGCGTCGTACAAAGTTTCTCCTTTTTCAACTTTTCCTCCGGGCAAAGTCCATCTTTTAACCCCTTGTTTGTCTTGATTATTAACAAGAAGGATCTTGTCATCCTTATTAAGTACAGCAAAAACAGCGACCATACACATTTTACGATATCTCTTTTCTTTATAAGTTTTGCCTCTAAAACATGAAAATTAATCATTAGAAAACAATAATTTTTACACATTTCTATCACTTAAATATTTTTTTAGCAATGCTATTGCTAGAGTAAAATCTTCAGATAAAATCCACTTTTGGTATTTTTCAAAGTGTTCTGCAGACATATTTTCAAATTGACTCCTCGATAATTTAGGAGAGTTTTCTAAAGATTGTAATGCAGCCCATATGCTAATTGTTAAATGAATTACTGGTTTAAAAAAATTCATTTTAGCTTGGATAATATCTGCTTTTTCAGGAGAATAAGAATTTACTAAAAACTTCTCTCTCTCATTGGAAAAAGAAAGGATAGAGGAAAAATAGGCAAGATCCCAAGCAGGGTCATTGTTTCCGGAATATTCCCAATCAATTAATTTAAAAGAACTATCTATTAAAACAAAGTTGCTAGGAACAGGATCATTGTGACAAGGTTTATTTTCAAAGCAATCCCATTCTAATATTTTTTCCAGTTTAGAGATAGTAGAATAAGCATCATAAAGATGGATTGGAATCTCTTCTCTTTGAACTTGTAAAAAATTGAAAATTTTTTTTAAACGACAAAAGGGATTAAATTTATTTTCAAAAATGATTTTACTCTCATGTAACTTTCGCAATAAATCTACAATTTCATATATTTTTTTCTCATTATCCAATTCATCCATTGATAAAAAAGTTGCTTTTTCTAAATATTGCGTTACTTGTAATCCGTCATTGAGGTCAAAAAACAATATTTCTAAAGGATTAAAGCCTGCTTTTTGAGCTAAAAAACTATTTTTATATTCAGAATGACGATCAACAAGAAAATTCATCATTTCATTGGAGATCCGTACAACAATTTTCTCTTTTTCATTCGCTAAAAGAAAATTCTCATTTGAGAAGCTCTGAAGAGAAGAAACTGTAAATCCTTCAGGGAAAAAAGAGGATATTCTTCTGAAAATCTCTGGATTGAAAATGACAGATTCTATCAATTTATTTCTTTGATCTCCATGTGCTGAAAAAATGAGTGCAGGAGATGAAACTAAAAGGCATGTTGCTAATAAAATCATCACCGAACCCTTCCCCACATTTTACTACCAATAGCCATTACGCTAAGGCAAAAGATCATTCCAAACGCAATATGTTTTGACTTTAAATCAGATTTCTTCCTATTTTGATGACTTTGTAATAAAGTTCTTTGCTCTATTACTTCCTTAATCCTTTTAAAAATATCTTGAGGAGCAGAAAAATGTTCTGCATAGATAATAGAGATAGGATCTCTCAAAACTACAGATGAAATAACTTCTGGGATATGTTTTTTAAAAAATTGTAAACGCTGGTCAATTTTTTCTCGAGAAATATCTTCTTTTCTTTTTATAAGTGTACCATCACAAGCTGGGCAACATCCTTCTTTAACCAATTTATCTTCTTCTCTTACTTGTTTTTCGCATTGGGAACAGATATAACGGTGTTCTAAACGACGGTAAATATCAGATTCATTCAACGCAAGATAGATGGGAATATGAATATCATTCGGCCTTAAGAAACTGTCGTTATAAACTTTACCTTGCTCTGCAGTTCTAGGGAACCCATCTAAAATAAACCCTCTCTCATAGATGGGATTGGCTATTTGTTTAAGTAATAACCCATAGGCAATTTCATTAGGTGCAAAAGCCATTTGTCCATTTGTTCTATGATGAAGTAAGATTAAATTTCCAATAGGAGTTTGGCTTCTACATTCATTCCGGTAGATATCTCCTAATGATAAGGTAGACAATTTGTATTTTTCTGATAGCTGTTTTCCTTGAGTGCCTTTGCCGGCTCCGACTGTTCCAATGAGATTAATAATGGTTCTAGAGCATAAAGATTTCTCGTCTAGAAGGGGCTGTTTCATCATTTCTTGCTGATTAACTTCCTGATAAAAATGAGGGATACAGATAAATTGAAAGGCTTCCTTATAGTTTCTCTGAAGATTCATGTATTCTACTTGGCTTTGATCAAACCATTTCAATTGATCTTTTTTTTTAGAAAAGCTTTCCAAGGAATTATCCTTTTTTAGAACACTATGAAAAACATGTAAGATGGGATCTGTTTGATCTGTGGATTCTATTTTACAACAATAAGTAAAATTGACCTTTCGAAGGTCTATATTTGTTTGTTGATGAACTATCCTAAAAATAGCTTCTAAATAATCTTCGTTTTTCTGAACAATTCCTCCTGGAATTCTCCAATTATTTATGCCATCAGAAAGATTTTTATTTATAAGTAAAAATTTTCCGTTATTTACAACAAAACAGATAGATTTCTCTATATTTGGAACCACTCCTGTCAAGGGATTTGTACACATATTTTCTCTCACGTAAGAAAAACAATCATTTATACGTATATATTTTTTTTTATTCTACTAAATAATAAAGAAAAACGATGAATTGAATACAAAAACTTATTTGGCTGCTTTTGCTTGGGAAAGCTGAGCAATAGTATCTACGCATTCCGATAAGGGAAGAGGAACGCTTTTTTGCGATGCGTATTCGATGTGAGCTCCGATGGAGGAGAGCTTTTCAACAATTTTCTCATATCCTCGTTTTAGGTAGTGAACGCCGCTAAGCAGGCTGGTTTCAGGGGCGAGTAGCGCTGCTAAGACATAGGCGAATCCTGCACGTAGATCAGGGATGCAGATCTCTTCTGCATGAAGAGGTGTTGGACCTTGGATCACGACGCTGTGTTGGTAGTTTTGTGCAGCAAAGCGACATAAACGACCTCCTAAACACTGGGTAAATAGTTGGATGTCTGCTCCCATGGTTTTTAGTGTTTTTATATATCCAAAGCGATTTTCATAAACGGTTTCATGCACAACAGAAGCTCCATGTGCTTGGGTTAGCAATACGACAAAGGGTTGTTGCCAGTCGGTTAGAAATCCTGGATGTACATCGGTTTCTAAATGAATGCCACCGCGTAGAGGGCCATTGTAGAAGAATTCGATGCCATTTTTTTTCACTTCAAAGCCTCCATTTACCTCGCGTAATCTATTTAAGAAAGAGATCATCGGTTGGTGTTGGGCTCCTTCTACTAGAACTCTGCCCTTTGTGCTAATAGCAGCTAGAGCAAAAGAAGCGGCCTCTGTGCGATCTGGGACAACTGTATGCTCTACTTCATAGAAAACCTTAGTTTGTTGGATGCGGATTGTGCGGTCTACATCCATTTCAATGGTTACTCCTAGCTTTTGTAAAAAGAGCATCAGGTCAACGATTTCTGGTTCTATGGCTGCATTTTTAATAACGGTTGTGCCTTTTGCGCTAACAGCGGATAGAATGGTATTTTCTGTAGCTCCTACAGAAGGATAAGGCAGAGTAATGATATTTCCTACTAGACCATGATGTGCTCTTGCAAAATATGCCCCTTCTTTTTTCATGCGCCGATATTCAATCTGCGCACCTAGTTTTTCTAATGCGTGGATATGAAAATCAATAGGTCTTTTACCGATATTACATCCACCAGCTGTTGGAACGATAATATCTTCATCAGTGCGGCCTAAAAGAGCACCGATCATTAAAATAGGGATTCGGTTAGAACCAGAAAAGCGTTGAGGAATATAACAGCTTTTAAGCTCTGGTGTGATAATTTCAATGATTCCACTTGAGCGATCCCAAGCAATTTGCGATCCAATTTCTTGACAAAGCGCAACGGTTATCTCTACTTCAGAAATATCTGGTACATTATGGAAAATACATTTTTTATTGGACAAAAGAGAAGCTACTAAAAGTTTGGTGATCGAATTTTTTGCGCCTGCTACTTTTACTTGACCTTTGAGGGGATGATTCCCTGTGATTTTTAGCATACTATTTAAGCCTTTGAGTAATCTTAAGAATAGGGGGAATAGATCGTTTTGTCAAATGTTTGTCCTTAATTGTAAGATTTTATCAAAATTGATAGCTTAAAATAGCTATTGAGAAATAAGGATCTCTCATAGCATAACAGTTGTATCTTAAGGTAAAATCATGAAAAAGAAAGTCAAAGTAGGTCTTCTTTTTGGGGGCAAGTCAACAGAGCACGAGGTTTCTTTAATTTCAGCAAAAAATATCCTTGAAGCGCTAGATCTAGAAAAATATGAGCCGGTTTTAATAAGTATTAATAAACAAGGGCAGTGGCATCTAGAAACGCAGGAAACTTTAAGGAAAATGGTTTTTTCTACTGCAATATTAGAGAATTTTACAGAGAAATTAGCCATTGTTCCGATTGAAGAATGTAAACAGATCGTTAGTTATAAAGATTCTAAGTTTCAAGAAATTTTACAGTTGGATGTGATTTTTCCTATTTTACATGGAGTACATGGAGAAGATGGAACGATACAAGGGTTATTACAATTAGCAAATATTCCCTTTGTAGGAGCTGGTGTGCTTGGGTCTGCTATTGGTATGGATAAAGATGTTATGAAACGTCTTTTGCAGCAAGCTCATATCCCTGTAGCCCCCTTTATTTGTCTAAATGATTACCAAGAGGTTCCTGTTTTCAAAGAAGTTGCTCTTAAGTTAGGTTGTCCTTTCTTTGTAAAACCTGCCAATGCAGGATCTTCTGTTGGGATAACCAAGGTAAGCGATCAAGTAGCCTATCTTTTAGCTATCAAAAATGCTTTTTTATATGATCGCAAAATTTTACTAGAAAAATACATTCAAGGAAGAGAAATTGAATGTGCTGTTTTAGGTAATGAAGATCTGCAAGCCTCTTTGCCAGGAGAAATAGAACCTTTACATGAGTTTTATTCCTACGAAGCAAAATATGTAGATGCCAAAGGGGCTAAGTTACATATTCCAGCTTCTCTTTCTCAAGAGCTAATTTCACAGATTCAAACCATGGCAATGACTGTTTTTCGAACCTTATGTTGTGAGGGCATGGCACGAGTGGACTTTTTTTTAACGAAAAATCAAGAGCTCTTAGTCAATGAAATCAATACCATTCCTGGATTTACGCGAATTAGCATGTATCCCAAATTATGGGAGATCAGTGGAATTTCCTATTCTCAACTCATTGATCAATTAATTCAGCTAGCTATTACACGACATGGAAAAGGAAAAAGAATACAAACTAGAATCGGAGAATAAAAATGCCTTATACGCGCGTAGGGATTGGCCAGGATAGCCATCGATTTTTAGATCCAGATGCGATCAAGCCCTGTATAATTGGAGGATTAATCTTTCCAGAAGCTCCTGGTTTGGATGCAGATTCAGATGGAGATGTGGTCTTTCATGCTATTTGTAATGCAATTACTTCCGTTACAGGCGTTGCTGTTTTAGGAGAGATTGCTATTAAGCTCTGTCATCAAGAAGGGGTTACCGACTCGCAGATCTATCTAGAGCATGCTTTAAAAACACTAGAAAAACAAAAAGTACAACACGTAGCACTCACCATTGAAGGTAAAAGGCCAAGACTTCAAAGTCGCATCGATGAGATGCGTCAATCTATTGCAAAAGTGATGCAACTAGAGATCTCTCAGGTAGGCCTTACAGTAACCTCTGGTAATGGGTTAACCGACTTTGGATGTGGTGATGGGTTGCAGTGTTTTTGCATTCTTACAACGATGGAATGTTAATAAACCTCTTTCACATAGCGCTTTTGCTTTTTAAGGGCTTTGACATAGTTCAAAGCTTCTTCTTGGCTCAATCTTCCTTGACTACAAATAATTTGTTCTAAGGTTTTCTCTACATCTTTGGACATTTGTTTTGCATCTCCACAGATATAGAAGTAGGCACCATCTTCCAGCCAATGCCAGATTTTTGGAGCTTGCATAAGGAGTTTATGTTGTACATAGACTTTATCTTCTTGATCGCGAGAAAAAGCTAGATCGAGATGAAGTTTTTTTGTAGCAACTAGATTTTCCCAAAAGTCTTGATAAAAGAAATCGTACTTTCGATTTCTTTCCCCAAAGAATAGCCAATTTTTTCCGGTATGTCCTTTAATGAGCCTTTCTTGAATAAAACCTCTAAAAGGAGCTACGCCGGTGCCAGGTCCTACCATAATTACGGGAGCTGCTTGATCTTCTGGAATGGTAAAGTCTGTAGCAGGTTGTATGTAAACAGCTAGTTTAGTTTCTTCTAACTTGGCTAAGTTGCATAAAAAATGACTTCCTATCCCATATTGAGTACGGTTATTTTTTTTCATTTCCACTAAGACGATGGTTAGCTCTAAGCGATCAGGATGAGCTAGTTGAGAAGAGGCAATTGAGTAAAATCGAGGTAATAATGGGGAGAGATTTTCACAAAATTTTTCGAGAGGAATGTTTGTGGTATCATATGTTTTTAAAAAATCTATTAAATCGGTTTGGCTTAAATACTGGACTAAATGCTCTTTGGATTGAGGATGTAATAGATCTTCTAGCCGTTTTTTTTCTTGGGAGTTTTGCGTATAGGAACAAAAAGTTTTTAACATGTTAGAGGTCAAGCGAGATATGTTTTTTTCTTTAACTAAGAGCTCATATAGAGAAAGGGTTTTGTTGCTGCGAGCAACTTGTTGCTTTAAATCTTGTTGCAGGAACTGGGAGATTTCTAATGCTATAAGGGGATCATTTTCAGGATAAATGGCAATGGCATCTCCTGGTTTAAAGGTAATAGCGGTACTTCGGATATCTAGGACAAGATGAAATGTCTTTTTTGTTGACTCAGGTTTTGTTAAGAGTATACGCTCTGAAATAGAGATAAATGCTGGATTTTTTCGAGAGTATAGCTGGTTACAAACGGAAGAATCTTTGGGAATGGGCATAAAAATCAAAAGGTTGTTATGAAAATACAGTATTTTATTTTAGGGATTTCCTTGGGGCTTCTTTGTGCATGTACAGGTGGTGGTGGATATCAACGTCATTACATTATCTCAGATACATCTGAGCAGTCTTCTTATGAAAGCTCCCCTTAATCATAAAGACCTGCAATCTTTTGTATGCCATGCTTTTGTCAAGAGATCTAATTTTTTATTAGAAAGCCCACCTAAGTATTGAATAGCGTTTAGCAATCTGGCGCGCACTCTATCTTTACCTAGGAGTTCTACGGAGTCAAACAAAGGCAATCCATGGCGTTTTCCTGTAATGGCTCCATACAATAAGGGAATGATCATTTTTTTATGATGGATATCAAATTTCTCAGAAACCTCATGAGAAGCTTTTTCAATCCCTGGGCGTTTCCAATTTTCCTGTGCATCCATACTCCAAATCATTGCCTGTAAAAGAGAGGCGCTTTTTTCTTTTGTCAATTGATTAGGACAGAGCAATTCATCTGTATAGGCAAGGTGGTTAAGGAAAAAGAAGTCGCATAGCTGCATAAAATCGCCAAAGGTTTTCATGCGTGTATGACAAAGAGGCATAAGTTTTTGCATAAAAGCATCATTGAATGACCACTCCTTGATCCTTTCCCATAAGGCACTCTCGGGAATGGTATTAATCAAGTATTGCTGGTTAAGCCAATCTAACTTTTGAATATCAAAATAGGCTCCAGAAGTACCAATGCGAGGGGGATCAAATTCACGGATAATTTCTTCTAAACTATAGACTTCCTTGTCGTTTAACATGCTATAGCCCATAAGACTTAAGAAATTGATAAAAGCTTCCTGTAGGTATCCGCTGTCTCGGTAATAGAAGATAGAGGTCGGATTTTTTCTTTTTGATAGTTTTTTACCATCTTTGCCTAAAAGCAAAGGCATATGCATAAACACAGGAGGAGTCCATCCAAAGCTTTCATAGAGAAAGATATGTTTAGGTGTTGAGCTCATCCATTCATCTCCTCTGATTACATGAGAGATGTTCATGAGATGATCATCAACTACATTTGCTAAATGATAGGTAGGAAACCCATCAGATTTGAGCAAAATCTGGTCATCTATATCAGCCCAAGGACAGCTGATCCTCCCTTTAACCGCATCTTCAAAGACGCATTCACCAGATAAAGGAATCTTAAGACGAACTACATAAGACTGTCCTTCTTTCTCTCGTATAGCAACTTCTTCCATGCTTAAATTACGATACCTACGATCATAACCTTGCCGTTTTCCTAGTTTGCCTGCCATTTCCCGCATTTCAGAGAGTTCTTGGGGTGTAGCAAAACATTTATAGGCTTTTTTTTGCTCTATTAACACCTGGCAATATTTACGATAGACATCAGTACGCTCTGATTGGCGGTAAGGTCCAAAAGATCCCCCCACATCGGGTCCTTCATTCCATTTAATGCCTGCCCACTTAAGAGCTTCATAAATATTTTTTTCATATTCCGGTCTAGAGCGGGTTTGATCTGTATCTTCGATTCTTAAAATAAATTCCCCGTCGAAATGACGAGCGAAAATATAATTGAAAAGGGCCATGTATGCCGTGCCTACATGAGGATCTCCTGTAGGAGATGGCGCAATGCGAACGCGTACTTTTTTCATTTTTTACTTAAATAAAAGAGGTTTAGAAAGAGTGATTTTTCACTATTAATAAATAGAAGGCAAGCATTTTCTAACTAAAGCCTTTTAAGCTGCTGGAGCTACAAGAGTTTTTTCTTTTTCTGTTAATAAAATATAATCTTTCATTACTTTAATTGTTTCTTCTAATTGTAAATCATTTAAACCAAAGAATAAAGTAGGCTCTCCTAGTTCGTCTTTTTTTGCTATTTCTTTCAAGAAATTCTGATAGTTTTTATTAGTGGCAACTCGCAGTTCTGCATTTTTTTTCAAAAGACTTAAGTTTTTAATAGGTAGAACAGACTGCCTATCTTCTTGGTAAAGTTTGCTAACCCTTTGTTTATGGATAAAAGGAATATCAGCAAGATTATCTTCAAAATGAGGTTCAATATGATCTGTTTCTACAGGAAACTTGGAATATTTCTCTCCAATTTCTAATTCAGATAACACTCCAGGAAGCACAATATCACTTGTTACTCCAACGAGTTGAGGGCTTTTCCCTGAAGCTGTATAATATCTACCTCTAGTTACTTTATACTCTCCCTTAGGGTTTACTTTACCAAAATTATTGCATTCTAGAGTGAAGGTTTGAAAGGTTCCTTTCCCAAATGTTTCAGGATCGCCTATAATAAGGGCTCTTCCATAATCTTTAAGGGTTTGTGCTACAATTTCTGAAGAGGAAGCGCTCATGCGATTGGTAAGGACAATTAACGGGCCATCCCACTCTTTTTTATTTTCTAAGTTGCGTAAGTGAAAAACCTTATCTTGATTATCCTTAATAGAAACAACGATCCCTTTTGAAAGAAATAAACCACTTACTGCCACAGCCTCGGTTAACAGACCCCCTGCATTATTACGCAGATCAAGAATGACTCCTTTTAAAAGATGATTCTTCTTAATCTCATCTATTGCTTTAGCTAAATCGGTTGCGGAACTGCTATGATTATCTTGGTAAAAGCAAAATAGATGTAAGATAGCAATCACACCATTGCCATAAGGCTCTATCTGCGTTTCTAATCTGGATTCTTTTAAAACAATCTCTCCGCGAATAAGCTCAATTTCTAACTTGTTTTCTTTAAGGTTTTCTCCCTCTTTTACCTCGCGCAGCACTGTTAAAATTACAGAAGATCCCTGAGGACCGCGAATAAGTTCTACAGCTTCTATGATTTCCAGACCTATAATGGGTTCGTTGTTTACAGCGACAATCCGATCCCCAATTTTTAGCTTATTAGGAAGGCTAGCCGGGCTTTTCTCTAGAATATGCACTACTGTAAGCCCATTAAGATCATCTCTTAACTGTGCTCCAATTCCAAATAAACGTTGTTGTACTTGAATCATAAATTGGCTGGCTTCAGCAGGAGTAAAATAGATGGTTTGAGAATCTAAAGCTGAGCTTATGGATTTAAGAACATAGGATAGAATAATGCGTAATCTTTCCTGATCTGTTTTTCCTTTTAAATCGTTTTCTCGACAGATTCTTCTTTTTGTTAATCTTTGCATAAACCGATCGCGGATATCTGGGTCTATTTTTGCTGCCGTACGAAGCTGTAGAGATTTAATTCGCAATAGGCGTTCTTTCAATGAATCTACATTTTTTGCCCATGTAACATCTTTAAATTCTAAGTGAGAAACATCTTCAGGAAGGGGGGTGTTTTCCAGCTGTTTTTCTAGAGAATTTCTTCTTTCAATAGCAAGTATCATTTGACGGTGTATTTCTTCAAAAACAGTAAATTTTTCTAGTTCATATTCTGCTAAAGCTGTTTTAAGTAGCTCTTTAGAGGGGTCTGTCCACTTAACTATTTCATAATCAAGAAGATAAGTTTTTAAGGGATCTAGCTCTTCTAAGTAGTTTTTAAGGGCTCTTTTAATGAGTTCAGGGCTCAGCTGTTGATAAGAAACATGGGCTTTTAAAATTTCTTCTGTTTTTAACCTTGTTTCTTTAGCTGTCAATTTAGGGGGCTCTACTGCTTCTAAGGCTATTATCTTAACAATTAATGCGAATATAAGTAGAAAGCGAACCATGATTTAAGTCTTTGATTTTAAGTATAATAAAAACATTTATTTAATATTCTATAATTTTAGCTTATGACAAAGTTAAAGTTTATAGCTAGAAAAAAGCAATTGTCTATTTCCGTTTTTCTAATAGCTATTCTAATTAAAAAAATTAATATATGCTTGATTTCAATTCATTTATATGCCATAATAATTGTTCGAAGTGACAAATAAAATAGTTTAATTACTAATTTTAATCAAATAGCGCCTCTAATTTATTAGTTATTGGTTTTTGCAGTTGATGGGTGCTTCAAGTTTGATAAAAGATATCTTGATTTTTTGGAGGATATATAAAATGGAAAGAGAAGAAATCCAAAGTGGATTAGAGGAATTAAATTCTTCAAGTAAGAAGATTGTGTCGATTACAGAGGCGGCTAAGATCAACAATGTAACACGACAAGCAATCTATGTAGCGATTAAGCAAAAAAAGCTTAAAGCTAAAAAAGATGCAACAAGATGGACAATTGATCTTGCAGATCTTGAATTATATCGTAACGGAAAGTATTCCCGTACGAAATCGATGTATAACGGAGAGCTTTTATTTGATAACCATAAAGGGTTTCATTCCGTTAATCAAGTTGCTCAACTATTAAATGTGCCAGCTCAAAAGGTATACTATGCAACACGCGTAGGACTAATGAAAGCACATCGTAGAGGAGCTGCTTGGGTAGTTCATGTCGATGATATTAAAGAATATCGAGAAAACTATCTGAATAAAAAAGTACAGCGTTTCGAAGCTGTATAAACTTAAATCTGAATCTCATGATTCGAGAGTTCCTATGAAGTTTTTATAAAAACCACTAAGTTTAAGTACTTAGTGGTTTTTATTTTTTACGAGAGAATTAAGAAGCTCGACTAAGTGATTTCCTTATTAGATCCCAAAAACTTACCTAGAATAATGCGTACAATGTCTGAATCTTTCTCAAATTTTTTTAAGAAAGGTAAAAATTGTAATACTAAGCTGTTTTCTTTCACAGCAGCAAGCGTAAGATTTTTATTGCTCTTCAGATTTTCAGAAGCGTACTGTAATAGCCAAGGATCTAGCTGTACAGCCTTAAGCATGAAATCATAATTGTCCTTTAGCCTATCAGAAGCATATTGTAATACATAAGGCTGTTTTTGCATGGCAGCAAGTACAATGGTTTCATGATTTCTTAACTTCTCAGAAGTGTATTGTAAGGACCAAGGATCTAGTTCTATAGCCTTAAGCATAAAATCATAGTTGTTTTTTAACTTTTTAGAAGCAAATTGTAATACTCGAGCATCCTGCTGCACGGCAGCAAGCACAATAACTTCATTATTTCTAAAATCTTCAGAAGTAAGTTCTAATACCCAAGGGTTCTTCTGTACGGCCTTAAGCATAAAATCATAGTTGTTTCTTAACTTTTTTGAAGCGAATTTTAAAGGTAAGGCATCGTTTTCTATGGCAAAAAGAACAACTTCAGGATCTTTTTTTAGTTTTCTAGAAGCAAAAAGTAATCCCACACCATTATTTTTAGTTCTGAAGATAGAAATCATGGCATCTTTATTGTTTCTCTTATCTTTGTAGAAAGAGGTAAGCTCTTTAAAACGCTTTTCTATAAAGGCTTCTACGACGGTTTCATTTTTCTTTAATTCTTCAGAAGCAAGATTAAACGCTCTGCTACCTTCTTTTTTTATTTTAGCAAGCATAAATTTTTTATCGGTTATTGGAGCAGGTTGCGGGCTCGAGAGGGAATCGTTAAGATAGAGAGTTTCAAATGTTGTATAGATAGAGGTCATTTGCCTTCCTTTTGATTTTATAGTAATTATTTAAAATGGAAAGCAAAGCATTATATTATAGTTATATTAGTAATGGAATTATTGTAATTAATTTTATCTGTTTAAAGTTATTAATCGATTAATTATTTAGAATAAACTATAAGAGATTCATACAAAAATAGAGTTACTATTTGTCTTTACGCAATTTCAAGCTGTAAGGGGGCTAAATTTTAAAATATTTATTTATACTATTATTAATTATAAAAGTTTATGTTTTAAATTTAATTTTAAATATATTTGTTTAATTTAATTGATATGATTTTTATTAAAATTTAATTTTTCATATACATATAATTTATGGTTCTGCTAAAAAACAAAAATTTGTTGAAATAAATAAGATTGTTTTTGCTATGGACTAAAAAACGCTTAAGATACACTTAGGAGCTATTAAATTGATTTGCTTTCAAAAGCTTTAAATTTTTATTTAATCGTAATTTTTTATTTTTATAAAAAATAGAATATATAAATATAAAATGTTAATTATGTTTTTATAATATTCACTGTTTAGTTTAAAATTAAAGTAGCAGTAAAGATAATTTTTTTGCTTCTAACAAAATAATATGTACTTTTTATAATTAATTATAACTATAAATCAGAGGTGTCTCTATGAACTCAATCGAATGTGCAGAAGGGGAAAAAAAATTTGTAACGCTGTCAGAAGCGGCAAAAATTAATAAGGTGACACGTCAAGCTATTTATGTGGCGATTAAACAAAAAAAGTTAAAAGCTTATAAAAATCCAACTCGTTGGATTATCGACATAGAGGATTTGGATCAATATAAAAAAATGAAATACTCTCGTTCTAAATCTATGCATAACGGGGAGTTACTATTTGATAATAAACAAGGATATTATTCGATTCAACAGGCGGCTAAGCTATTAAAAGTACCTTATCAAAAAATTTATTATGCAACGCGTATTGGTCTATTAAAAGCCTGTCGCAAAGGATCTGCATGGATTGTACATATTGATAATATTAAACAATATCAAAGTTGCTATCTGAATAAAATGATTTCTAATATAGATGAGGATGTTTCCTGATTTATTAAAAAATTCAAAACAAACGCATCAATATCATGAGATGCGTTTGTGCTTTTAAGGGAAGCTAGCAAGCTGAAAGTCGCGAATTTGTAACTGGATGCTTGATTTATTTAAGAAGTTATTGATATGAGGAGTAAATGCAATATGTAACATGAGTTTTTTCTTAAGTAGACGCTGTCTCTTGTCGGCCATTCCAAAAGCAATGCCTTCTAGCATGCGATCTTGTTGTTCAAGATAGAGCTTAAGATGGGTCTTTCCAACAATTTTTGGAGGCCAAATCTGCTTAGCATCGCAATAGAGGATCGGAGCAGGGTTTTCATTCCCAAAAGGCTCAAGCAAATTAAAGGACTCCATAAAATCAAAGGTTAAATCTCCAAATTGAATATTTGCATTTAGATAGATTTTAGCAATGATGTCCTGATCTTTAAGGTGAAGATTAGCGGCTTTTATAAATTGCTCTTTAAAAGCGGGAATGTTTTCTTCCTTAATGGTGAGACCTGCTGCAAAATCATGACCACCAAAGTTCTCCAAGAGATCGCTACTCTCACGCAAATGTTGTAAAAGAGGAAATTCAGGGATTGTTCTTATAGAGCCCTTTCCTAAGCCTTGGTCAATAGAAATAACCACAGTTGGTCTATTATATTGCTTAGCAATACGAGCAGTGATAATGGGAATGATTCCAGGATGCCATTTATCAGAAGAAATGACAATAGCTTTTTGATGAAGTATTTGAGGGTTACGTAAAATATATTGTTCTACATCTTCAGAATCCCGTCTTTCAATTTTTTGTCTTTCAATATTATTTAAGTCTAATTCCTTTGCTAGGGCTTCTGCTGCATTAGCATCTCGAATCAATAAAAGCTCCACCCCTTTAAGAGGATCTGCGATTCTTCCTAAGCTATTGAGACGAGGAGCTACTTTAGAAGCAATATCAATAGGAGTGATCTCTCCTGGCTTGAGACTGCAAATAGAAAATAGTTTGGCAAGGCCAATTCTTCTGGATTTTCGCATTTGACGTAGACCATAACGCACAAGAATTCTGTTTTCTCCTAAAAGAGAACCCATATCAGCAATTGTCCCTAAAGCAACCAAATCCAGGTAGTGTTTAAGATCAATTTTTATAGGGCTAATAGATCCATTTGCAATCAAGGTTTTTGTAGTAGCATGAGCTAATTTGAAAGCAACGCCTACTCCGGTAAGATGTCGATAAGGATAAGTGCTATTAAGTAACTTGGGATTTAACGTGGCAATACAGTGAGGTAGTTTTGCGGTGGGTTCATGGTGATCTGTTACAATTACATCAATTTTTTTTTTAACTGCTTCTTCAATTTCATTAGCAGCAGTAATGCCGCAGTCTACTGTAATGATTAATTTACACTCTTTTTGCAAAGCAAAATCAATAGCGTCAAGGATTAAACTTTGTTTAAGTGAATTGCGGTTAGGTATGTAGAAAAAAACATTTCCGCCAATAAATCTTAAAAATTCTGTTAAAAGAGCCGTTGCTGTAATCCCATCGACATCATTATCTCCATAGATAAGAATATTTTCGTTCTGAGAAAGAGCTTGCAGTACTCGGTGTACTGCTTTATCCATATCAGGAAAGAGATGAGGATCAAACAGATGGGGGAGTTTGGCATATAAAAAATCATGTATTTCTTCTAGAGTTTTAAAATTTCTAGAAGCTAGAACATAGGCTATAACAGGATGAATGCTAAACTCTTTAATAATTGTTTTATGCCATTCTGGATCAACTTTGGGATAAACCCATATAGGATCGCAGTAGTTTAATATCATGCATGTATCCTATCGCTCATTTAATTTCATTTTGCTTAATTTCTGTAATTCCCATTCGTAAAAAAACTTCATCAGAGGGGCTGCAATGAACAATGATGATAGAGTTCCAAAAATAACACCAATAACCATAACTAAAGAAAATCCAAACAAAGTAGATCCTCCTAAAAATAACAGAGGAACTAGTACAAGTAAGGTGGTTCCTGATGTCATGAGGGTTCTGCTCAAAGTTACATTCAAGGAGTGATTCATGATGTCAATTAAGCTCATTTTACGCATAAATTGCATATCTTCTCGAATTCTATCGAAAACGATAATTGTATCATTCAAAGAGTATCCAATAATGGTCATAAGCGCTGCAATTGTATTCAGATCAATTTGAATGGGAACATGTAACTTATGTAAGATGGCAATAGCTGCTAAAGTAAAGAATAGATCGTGGGCTAAACATAGAATAGCGCTAATTGCATAATTAAACTCAAAGCGGATAGTAATGTATATAAGAATACATAGCATGGCGATACTAATTCCAATCAAAGCATTATTACGCATTGTGTCGGATAGTTGCCCACTTACCTCTGTCCATTGCTTATTTAAGCTTTGCAGGCTAGAAGGGGTTAATGAAAGCCCTGATTTTTCTAATGATTGCACAACCCATACAATTTTTGGGTTGGTTTGATAAGGGTAATTAGATTCTTTTAAGGTGTATTCAAGAGGCAGATTTGCAAAAGGATGACCCTCTTCCTGTAAGCTCCTACTTAAAAAGATACGAACCTGATTATTTGGAGTAAGCTCTCTTATCTGTACTTCATTATTTGTAGCACCGGCATGTATAAGAGCTTTTTCTATAGATTGCCGATAATTGTTTTCTGTATGAGGAGTTAGTTCAACGGTAAGCGCATAACCTCCTCTAAAATCCATACCAAAAATGGTATTGCGTTGAGTAACTAGCATAAAAGAGCCAATGAGAATCACGCAAAAAGAAAGAAATAATGCGGGTTTTGCATATTTAAAAAAATTGAAGTCTTTTATTTTAAACCAATTTAACATGTTCAATTTTTTGTGATTTGGATTCTCTACCCATTTAGAGAAGAAGAAGCGTGTCATGAAAAGTGCAGTGAACATGGAAGAGAGGATTCCAATAATCATGGTAACAGCAAAAGCTTTAATAGGTCCTGAATCAAAATTCAGTAGAACTAAAGCTGCAATAATTGTAGTGACATTAGAATCTAGAATTGCAGAAAAGGCTTTGCGATAGCCTGCATGAATAGCCATAGCAATACGACCTGTTGCCTGAAACTCTTCACGAATCCTTTCAAAGACTAAGACGTTTGCATCAACTGCCATACCAACTGTTAAAATAATCCCTGCAATTCCAGCTAAACTTAAAGTTGCTTGTAGGTTTTGCAATGTAGCCCATAAAATCAATAGGTTAAAAATCACAGCGATTGAAGCAATCATTCCACCAAAGCGGTAGTAACTTACCATAGCTGCTATAACAAGGGATAAGGCAAGCATGGTTGCAATAATACCTTGCATTCTCTCTTTAGCCCCTAGCTCTGGAGACACATTTTTCTCAGCCAGGATATGAGGCGTGAAACTTAAAGAACCTGCTTTAAGATCAGCTTCTAATTGGCTAATTTCTCTTTGAGTAAAGCTTCCAGTAATCATTCCGCTATCTTTTAGCTCTGAATCCAAAGTAGGGGAGCTAATTACAGAACCATTGAGAATAACAGCCATGCGCCAGCCTCTTCCTGCAGAAAAAGTTTCTTTAGCCGTGCCTTGAATTTTTTCTTTAGAGAACTGAGAGGTCCAAGCCAGCAGATTATCTCGGGGATATTGCTTAATTCCTGATTTATCTGTGAAGGCGCCTTTAACGGAAAATGCAAGGAAATTTCCTTTTGAAGGATCATAAGAGGCATGAATATCTTCTAAATTAGAACCTTCTAAAGCAAAGTTGCGAAACACAATAAGTAAAGGATGAGTTTGTCCATTCCAGCTGGTAAAGTCGCTTCCCCTAAGCATAGCAATTTTAGAATAGGTCTCATTAAAGCTGCTGTTTATAGAGCCGCTAAGAGCAAAACGCAATCCATTTTCATAAAGTGTTTTAGCGGCTTCAGAACGAGGTTGTACTAATTCTGAGTCCAGAGAATCACCATATAAATGTTTGCTTGCAATGAGATGGATATCTTCAATATCTTTACAGTTGGTAACTACAGCTTCATTCCAAATTTCTTGTAAAAATTTTTGCGTAGCATCAGCTAATTCTGTGTTATTCGAGCTAAACTTTTCGTTAACTATTTGAAAATACATCGTAGAGGATTTTACAAGATCACTAGCCGATAACCCTTGTGCGCCGGGAAAATCTAGTGCAATAGTATTGCCTTCTTGGCGAATATTTACCTCTGATACGCCCATTTTGTTTATACGAGCATATAGCTCATTGATTCCTTGTTTGATATCTATCGGGTCTACTACTGTTTTTCCGTTATGATCAACGAGCTCTAGTTGAACGGTTTTACCACCTGAGAGATCTAAGCCCCAGTGTAAAATCTTACGATCATCACCTCTGAAATATTTTTTTAAGCTTAAGCAGAAATTATTCCAATAAATGTTATGAACAGGTTTTGGTACATCGTATTTAGTAACGCCTCTGGCTTGATTTTGGGCAGCAAAATAATCGTCTCGCCATTTAAGTAGGTCTTCGTGCATTTGGTTGAGAATTTTATTTTCAGTAAGTAGCCTTTGCTCAAGATTAGTAAACTCTAATAGGGCAAAACGTTTTGTGCCAGAAACTTTAAAATTTTCTCTTGTTGATTTCAGTAGGGTTTGATAGTAATTCTCCTGTTCAAAAATCAGATCCTGACTAAATTCAGGATCAAAGGCATAACCTGCTGTAGAATAATCTACAAAACCGCTCTTTTGCAAAATTTCACGGAGCTGATTAAAATCTTGAATAAATTGGTTGGTTTGAGCGGACTGGCTCTCGCTCTGTAAACGGGATAAAATTTTATCCATGCCCTTAGCGATTACATAAATAGAATGGGTGCGAAATCCTGGTACAGGAGCTGTATCATAGCTAGCTGGCGCATAGACAACTAGAGCTAGTTTTTTCTCTGCAGGCGGAAGGGCTTGGTAAGTTTCGTAGTCATAAATAGGCAACGCGTTGCGTTGCAAATCAGGGTGAATGGGGTACCAAAAGCGTAAAAGCGTTTCTTTAATTTGGGAAGACATTTTGTGCGCAATTTGGCCTAGGTTCATAGCAAGAAAGCTTTTGCTATCAGCTAATTGATTTAATGTGATTTCAAAACGGCCTTGAAAAGGAGAAATCACCTCATCTGATGATCTTGCAATGAAAGCGATTTCATTGTACATCAACTGATCTGCTTGATCCGCTAAATAAGAAGGCTGTAGGCTTTTTTCTCTGAGTGTTTCTACATCTTCATAAAGGTCTAAAAAGATTTTTTCCTGATTCCAATCAACAGAAACACTTTTAATAAAAGGATTAAATCCTTCTAGAACAATTGTTTGAATGTTATCAGTTGTTATTTGCTGTTTTAAATCTTTTTGCAATGCTTCATACGATAAAGGACTTTTAGCTGTAACAAATAGATCAAGATGTTTTTTGATGACTTGGATAGCTTGTTTAAGAGCTTGCGTTTTATCATTTAAGGATTCAAGTCTTTGCTGTTCTAAAGTAGTTAAAAATATAGCTGTTTTTTCCGCTTGTATACCTTTATTTTGCAGCTGCTCTTTTTCTTTTAAGAATTTTGTCTGTAGAGAATCTAAGCTTTGAATCCAGTTTTGCATAAAACTATAGCGATCGTCTAAGTTACATTGAGTAAAGCTAGCAAAGTAGCGCTTAGTGATTAAAGAGCTTTCCCCATATACATTGGTAAAGCTAAGAATATTTTTAGCAATTTGTACAAACTGATCTTCTTGGACCACTCCTGTTTGTTTTAAAGCATTTTGTAGGTAAAGAGCATTTTGTGTAGAGCCGGCAATAGAAGAGGCTATTTGTAGAGCACGGTCTTGGACAATTTCTTCATAAAAGGGGGTTGGTTTTCCTAAAGAGTCCAACTTGTGGGAGAATTGATAATAGGTATGCGTATCAAAATGGATAGGAATACGTCTTTGTACAATAACCGTTCTGCTATTTATATCGGTATCTTCATGTAAAAATAGCTGTGCGGGTAAAAAAGGAATAAGTTGACCAGCTCTAGGCAAATAATTGCGAAATAGGTTGGCTTCTTCTGTATTTTTAAAAGAAACAGTAATGAGCTGGGGTTGCCGAGCATCAAGAGCTACTGCTTGTGGTTTTACTTCAATCAGATTGCAAAAGGAATACAGCCATTTTTCTGCTTCTTCCTCAAGTCGATTGACTCTTTCAGAGATAGAGACAGCTATTTGCTCTGCTTTTTTTCCTTCGATAGGTTGATTTAAAGGTTTAGTATAATAAAAAACAGTAGGCAATATATTGTATACGGTAAGAGCAATAACAACAAAGATTAGATATAACTGCCATTTTTTTTGCTTTTTCATGTAAATTCCCAATTGAGATCTAAAAGATTTTAACAGATTTAGAATACGGATAGTGTTCGATTCTGTCTATTAAAGAATTTTTTTATGATAGCTAAAGCTCCTTAAGTTTAAAGATGAGCTCAAAAGACTTTATTTTAAAATATAGGTGGTTTTTAAGCATTTTTACCTAAGCTTCAAGAAGCTTTAAGTCTTGTATATTATTTAAAATTTTAATAAGAGATTGCTTAAATTTATGAAAAGACTTGAATTAACTCTTGCCCTTCTGCTTTTATTTTTTTTATTTCTAGATTAAGCTCGCTCACGATAAAGGGATATTGTTCAAAATCTTCAATAGAAACTTCTACAAATCCTTTTTTAGAACGTAAAGGTATATAGCCCATGTTGTCATTATATTGATCTTGATTATGTTGTTTTCTATGGACTTCATAGCTATGAAATTTTATCCCTTTTTTAATATGTTCTACTCCATGAGGATAATCTTTATTCTTTTCAAGAAGGGTCTCTATTGTATTTGGGTCTGTTTTAAAATAACTAACATCATATGCTTGTAAAACACCTTTTTTAAAAAAGTCACAAACTGCTTCTGAAGCATCTTTTATGCCGTTAGCATCATTTAGCGTGTAAATTTCTTCGAAGATTTGTTTAAGATTAGCAATAAATTCTTCTGGGTTTTGTAATTCTTTCGATTGTAAAAGAGTTTTTCGATATCTCAATATGGAATCATATCGACTTCCTCCCTCATTACCCAGATTAAATCCTTCAGGTATTTTTTCTCTTGTAGAAGGAGAAATATCATAGCATTTGAGATAGGTTTCAAATGTATTGCGATCATAAACAGTTTTACGATCTATAGGATCTGTAATTACGCTGCGAGGAGCCCTTCCTGAAATGGGACATTGAACCTTACAGAGGATTGGATCGGTATCTTGTATGCTTTCACGGTATTGCGGTAAATGAAAACTAATAGAGTCGGTTGCTTTTTCTTCTAAAAGTTTCCAGAACTTGATCTTTTCTGTAATGCTAAAAAGAGGAAATGGAGGGTTACTAGGTACAGCATGGAATAATTCTTGAGCAGCTGAGTACTCCAGTTTTCTATTTAAGACATCTAATAACTCCTGATTGGGCACCTAAACGAGATATTCTCATATGTTGATTGATCAAACGCAGAACAGGTTCGGTGCTTGCAAGCTTAAATCCTAGTTCACTCATAATAAA
This sequence comes from Candidatus Rhabdochlamydia sp. T3358, assembly GCF_901000775.1. Taxonomy (GTDB): domain Bacteria; phylum Chlamydiota; class Chlamydiia; order Chlamydiales; family Rhabdochlamydiaceae; genus Rhabdochlamydia. The sequence continues at coordinate 58,877 of NZ_CAAJGQ010000018.1, read as the reverse complement.
ATCTAGCCCCCGGTTGCTATTTATGAATTTTATCAGGATAAATCTACTGCTAAATAGAGCATAACAAACAGCCATCTTTAAAAATCCGTATGAATAACTATCTTTAAACCCTATAACCTTTGCCAATCCTGGTGTAATTAATGTAGCAAGCCACATGTGAGAAACTATGATCGAAGTTGTTTTAAAAGCGAGTTTAAGTCTAGTTGGGTAATTAAATCCTTGTAGAGCAGATTTAAAGGCAAAAAATCTTGCTCGAACACGATCAACCCTTGATTCGAGATTAGAGGGTTCTGATGTTAAGTATTCAACTCCTTTAGGAATAGCATACCAAGAGGCTGATGCAAGAATTATTTGAGTCATTTTTTTCATTCCTTAGCGATTATTGATTATAGTTAATGTAAAGATGAGCTTGCTTCAGGAGTTGGGTTTGCAAAAGCTTCAATTAACTCTTCTTTTTTTGTTTTAATTTTTTCTATTTCTAGATTAAGTTCATTTATTATAAAACGAGATTGATCGATTTCTTGAAGAGAGATGCTTTGGAAAGTTTCCTCTTTTCTATCATTTAGATCTTGGTTATGTCTTCTCTTACAAGCCTCACAAGAATCTAAAGTATTAAGGTAGGAAATGTCATATGCATCTAAAACTCCCTTTTGAAAAAAGTCACGAACCATTTCTGAAGCGGTTTTTATGTCAGATGCCTTATTTAGAGTGCAAATTTCTTCGAAGATTTGTTTAAGATTAGCGATAAATTCTTCTTCTTCTGAGTTTTGTAATTCTCCTGATTGCAAGAGGGCTTTTCGATATCTCAATATGGAATCATATCGACTCCCTCCCTCATATTTTACATCAAAGTTTTCAGGAATTTCTTCTCTTGTAATAGGGGAGGTTCTGCTATGTTCAAGCCAAATTTTAAAACTCTCATAGTCATAAACCGTTTTTTCATTGGTCGGATCTGTAATTGTTCTTCGAATAGCTCTCAATGAAATAGGGCATTGGATTTGATTGAGAATCGGATCAGTATCATATATATCCTCAGCATAGTTAGGTAATTCTTGAAGGACTGATTGCATATTTGCGATATAATGCCTGCGCGATTTTATACGATCTATGATGCTCATTCCTATTTGAATCAACATACTATCTAGGAAATTCATGCTAAGTGCACCTTCTAATTCATTTGCTCTTATTCCTTCATTTGTTGCTATGTTGATCGTTCTTGCTGCAGCACTGAATATGCTATCAAATAACTCATCTGCTGCAGATTGATCGTAAAGTTGTACCCTATCTAAGGGAATTAAAGAGGTGTCATAACGTCCATCAACTTCAGATCTAATAGTACCTTCTTCCAAACGTACTGATAAATTTGTAGCCCTTAACAAATCGTAGGCATCTAAGTGTCGTAGTCTCTTGTCTAAGATAGATATAAGTTGATCGCTAGCTAAACATTCTGGCAGAAGGCTTCTTATGAAACGTAATGTGCGAACTTTAGTAAAATCTAAAGAAGAAAGGATATTGATACACCTTAATCCCCATAGGCTTGTCATATATTCTAATGCAGCATCACTACTCATGAATTTTATGCAATTAGGCTTGCTAAGCTTGCAAGCAAATAACATATGACAGGTAAATACTCGCCAAAATATATAATCCAAGCCTTTAACAGGTATGATTTTTTGAAAAATAGGCGCGATTAATATAGCAAGCCACATATTGGAGCAATATATAGATACCGTACCTCTAAGGTTTTTAATAAGAGGATTTGTGTTAGCAAGTTCGCTTAGAGTAGATTTATAAATAAAAAGTCTTGCTCGAACACGACTAACCCTTGATTCAAGGCTAGAGGGTCTAGATGTTAAGTAGTCTATTCCCTTAGGAAGAGCATACCAAGCAGCTGATGTAAGAATGATTTGCGCCATATTTTTTTCTATCTATTATTTTTTTATAAATATTTTTATATTTGTATTAGGCCTTAGCTTGTGCTAAATCAACTTTAAGAAGTTTGAGAGCTTCTTCTAGTGCTTTTTTTTGCATTTTATAATCGAGATATTTTTCTTGAGCATCTTTCTTGAATTGAGGATTTGATGAGGCCTTTTTAAGCTCATTTACCACTTCTCTTGTCTCTTCTATATCGATTATGGTGGATTCAGGACCGAATGGAAGAGATGCAGGCCATCTAGGAGGGCATATGCCATCTTCTAAAGCATGCTGTAAATTTTTCCATTCGTAATAGATGGGTTTGCTGTTATTTGATGCTCGTACAACCACCACTTTACGAATAGGTTTGCCAGAGATTCTACACATTCTTTTTTGGAAAACGGCTTCTCCATGCAAAAGAAAGGGGATTGTATCGAAATGAGTGATATCTTCTTCGTCTATAATGGTTTTGCATTCTCTTAGCTTGCTTCTTACAGTTTGCAATAGTTCATGAATGTGTTGGTTTAATAAATTTAGTATTTCGAAGTCGCTACATTCTCCTTGAAGAGTTTTTTTATATCTCTCTAGTAGATCTTGATAAAACTTTTGTGCATTCATTGATTGGCTATTTGTAGCTTCTTGAGCGTTTTGAACAATTTCTGTTGGGATATTTGTTTGTTGACTATTCATAGCAGATCGAGTTTGTAGAGCATTTCTAGTAATTTGTGAAGTATATGAAATTTTTCTATGAAGTTTTTTTAATGCAGATAAGGCCATTTTTCTATGAGTATACAATATTTCAGCGGTTTCCATAATATTGACAGCGGTATTCAATTCCTCTCTGTTATGTGCTATTTGCTGCATTTTAAGTGTATATTTTGCACCAGAGACAGCTATTTCCCAATCCCATATATTTGGATTTTCAAATGCGTGGAGAGCATCCATTCCCCCTCGTGTAAGAATGGCAATGCTTGCTAATCGTTGTAAGTTTTCTCTTGGTAGAATACTAACCTTATGAGCTAATATCTGTGATTCAGTGCTCATATTTATTCCAGCTAATAAAATAGAAGCTGTTTTTTTTGTTGTGCTCATATTAGGGTCTTCATAAATTTTATTGATTTGATGCCATCCTGAAAAGGTGCGATATGCGGAGGGGATTAAATCAAAAACATATTTTAGAGATTGACCTACTACGTTAAAAGCTCCAGATACTTGATCTATGGATGGGATGCTCATATCTTTTCCTCTATTTTTCTATAAATGTTAAGGGTTGCTTGTTTCGACTTGTAATTGTTGTTGCAAAAGAGGACTTGTTTCGAGATACTGCCATAGTTTAGAACTGTGCTCTCTAAGCCTATCTTCAATAATAAATTGTATGTCTGGGCGGTCAATCAGCTGATCAGCTGTCAATGGCTCCCTTGTTATCGGAGATAAAGATCTGACCATTAAACTATTTACAATAGCTGATCTTTCATACAAAGTAGGATTATTTAGTTCTTGTTGACGGTGATGAGTAGTAGGGTCTTCCACAGGATAACGAATCGGTTCGAGTGTAATAGGACAAATATACCTTCGTAATATCAGATCATCATGGAAAGCCGGAGGAATAGGAAAAGAATTTATAACTGCTTCTGCTATTTCTTGTGGATCATCATATTGTCGATTTAGGAATAAATGTCCAAATGCTCTTGCATAGATATTTTCATAGAAACTTCTATATAATTGCCCTGCTGAATTGATTAAACCAAATTCAAAGACCATTTTCATCTTAAAAGCAGTGTTAATTCGACTTTCTAGTTCTTTGAGTTTCCCTTTTTGCTCTAGTGTAGATTTTAAAGAACTATCTATAGAAGATGTGGGAGTTGTTTCAAAAGCATCATTTAGGCAGTATTTTATTTCATAGGTAGATTTTTCTGCTGATACTCTTATGATATCCGATATAGGAAGGATTACCGCTCTTTCAAGGAACTGTAGTTCGGTTTCTATCTCTCCAGAGCGTTTTGGACCTTTGAAAACTTGAATAAGAAGATTTACATATCTACTTGTAAGCTCTGAATTTTTTAGACAAGCAAGAGCGTGATTATCGCTTGGATTACAGGTTAATTTTTTTATTTCTGTCGCTGAAAATCCAAATAATGCTAATCGATTAGCGACATTTGCAGTTTGTAAAATAGATGATTCAGATTCACTGTATTCATCTACAGCTTGTACAACATGGAGGAAATCAAGAAATGTTGTTACGCATTTGGTTGCAATTCCTATAGAACTACTCATACTGATCTCCTAAGAAGTTAAATAAGGAGATAAAAGTTTAAATTTTAAATGAATAAAAAGCAATTCTTTTAGAAAAGTCGAAAAAAATACTAATCCCTATTCTAAGGGTGCAAATAACTGTTAAAAAATACCATTTTTGAGAAATAGAGCTGTTCCTATCAGGCTATTGACGAGAGGCATGTTTTTACAGAAAAACCATCGATTCAAATCAAGCTTTTGTTACACTCTTCTTTTTATTAAAAATATACAATTGCGACTTAGAAGGTTTTGAAATATGTCTAGCATTATTGTTGTAGGGGCTCAGTGGGGAGATGAAGGGAAGGGGAAAATCACTGATATATTGGCAAAATCAGCTGACTTTGTCGTTAGAGCTCAAGGAGGAAACAATGCAGGACATACTATTTTAATAGATGCTAAAGAACTTCGATTTCATTTAATTCCATCGGGTATTTTACATCCTAATACACAGTGTTTGATCACAGGCGGTACTGTGATTGATCCAAGTTCTTTTTTAGAAGAGGTGGACTGTTTAAGAAAAGAAGGGATTGATTTTACAGATAGGTTGTGGTTGTCTAATTATGCGCATGTGATTTTCCCTTATCATAAACTACTAGACAAGTTGTATGAAAAGCAGAAGAAAGACCAAGCTATTGGAACTACAGAGAAAGGGATTGGGCCTTGTTATGCGGATCGATCTAGCAGAATAGGGATTCGATTAGCAGAATTTGTGCGACCAGATATTTTAAGAAAAAGGCTACAAACCGCTCTTTTTTCAAAAAATCAAGAATTGCAGAGCATTTTTCAACAAGAGCCGCTGTTATTAGATTCCTTATTAGAGGAGTGTCATCAACTAGCTGCCAAATTGAAATCTTTTGTAGCTCCTGTTGAAGAATGGATTGCTGAAGCTCTCAAAAAGGGAAAAAAAGTGTTATTTGAAGGAGCTCAGGGTACTCTTTTAGATAACAATTTTGGCTCTTATCCTTATGTAACTTCCTCTAACACGATTGCAGCTGGTGTTGCTGCAGGGGCGGGAATTGGTCCAACAAGAATCGATCATGTTCTTGGTGTAGTAAAAACATATACAACGCGTGTAGGGGAAGGGCCTCTGCCGACTGCTTTTACAAAGGAAGAACAGAAAATGTTTGTTGCATCTAAAGCGCGTGAAATAGGGACAACAACAGGAAGAGCAAGGCGTATGGGTTGGTTTGATGCTTGTCTAGTTCGTTATTCTGCAAGGTTAAATGGGCTTGACTCAATGGCTTTAACCAAATTGGATATTTTAGATACATTGGATGAGATTAAAATTTGTACGCACTATCGCTTAGATGGGGTTATTTTGGAATCCCCTCCTGCTTTAATTGAAGATCTAGCGCGAGTTGAGCCTATATATGAAGTTCTAGAAGGGTGGAGAAAAGAAACCTCTCAAGTGTCCTCTTATGAGAAGCTTCCAGAAAAAGCTGTTTATTATCTTAAGCGAATTTCAGAATTAATAGATGTGCCCATTAGTATGGTCTCAGTGGGCCCTGATCGAAAGAGCACTCTTTTTTTACAGCAATTCTTTAAAAAATAATTTACTATGCAGACATTAAACGCTCCAAGCTCTTTGGAAGATCCTTTAGTTCTAGATAAAAATATGCTTCCAAACCATGTTGCAATCATCATGGATGGAAATAGGAGATGGGCTAAAAAAAATGGCCTGCCTGCTATGATGGGGCATTGGCAAGGTGCTAAAACGATTATTGACATTGTAACCGCTGCAATTAAATGGGATATAAAAGTATTAACCGTTTACGCTTTTTCCACGGAAAATTGGCAAAGATCGCAGCAAGAAGTAGATAGTTTAATGTATCTATGTAAAATTTATTTGCGTAGATTTTGTTTTAAAATGATTAAGGAACAAGTTCGATTGCAGACAATTGGAGATCTTACTAAAATACCTAAAGATGTTTATCAAACTATATGTGATGTAAAGCAAGCAACCGAAAACTGTAATCGAATTGATTTAGTACTAGCCATCAATTATGGTGGTAGAGATGACATTAAAAGAGCTCTTGTTAATATCGTAGAGGATGTTCAAAGTGGGCGTTTAAGCAGGTCTGAAATTAATGAGCAACTAATTGCTCAATATTTAGATACTTCTTACTGGCCTGATCCAGATCTTCTCATTCGTACAAGTGGAGAAAAAAGACAAAGCAACTTTCTGCTTTGGCAGCTTTCTTATAGCGAATTTTATCACACAGAAGTGTTATGGCCAGATTTTTCTGAGAAAGAGCTAATAAAAGCTTTATATCAATTTCAACAACGTCAAAGGCGATTTGGAGGCCTATGACCACAAAGAGAATGGCAGATTTAAGAACTAGGTTAATGACCTCTATTTCAGTAGGGATTTGTGTTGCCACATTAATTATTTTTTCTCCTTTGCCTTTTGTTAGTCTTCTATTAATGTTTTTTGTAGCTGGAATTTCTGCTATTGGAGTTTGGGAATATGCACAGTTAGCTATTGCTAAAAAACGACGTCCAGCAACGCGATTGATGATGGCTATAGCCATTTTGGAAGTAATTGCTTTATATATATCGCTCGTTTTTGTGGATCTTCCTCAACTGCCGATTTTAGTTGTAGCGTTAGGCGTTATTGCTTTTTTTATACATCGTTTTAAAAAAACAGCAGGAGCTTTGAATGAAATTGCGATCGAATTTTTTGGAATTATTTATGTAGCAGTTCCTTTGAGCTTATTCTTAGGAGTCCTTTATCCTAATCCCCATCAAGGGTTTCCTCAGGAAGGGCGTTGGTGGCTTTTATACTTGATTGTTGTCACAAAAATTACCGATGTAGGCGCTTATTTTGTAGGGAGACTGTGGGGAAAAAATAAATTGTGTCCTTCTTTAAGCCCTCAGAAAACAGTAGAGGGAGCAATCGCTGGATTTATTGGTGCTGTTTGTGCAAGTATAGCTATTCATAAACTAGCTGTTTACATGCAAGCGGAATGGTTTCATCTTTCTTTTTCAGAGTCCGTATGGCTTGGGATGTTAATTGGAATATTAGGGCAAATTGGAGATTTAGCAGAATCTCTTTTAAAAAGAGATGCCGCTGTAAAAGATAGTAATGCTCTGCCTGGACTGGGGGGTGTTTTAGATATGGTAGATTCTTTACTATTTACTACGCCTATTATATATTTCTTTTTGCGGATGCATTAAAATTATGATCATTACTATTGATGGCCCTGCAGCAACGGGCAAAACAAGCGTTTCAAGACAAGTAGCTAAAAGATTGCATTTTACGTATTTTGATACGGGCGCTATGTATCGAGCGTTTACTTGGTTTTTTCTTAAATCTCAAATTGCAATTGAGCAAATAGAAGAGATTAAAAAGCTAGTCGATCAATTTCCTTTTAAGATTGAAACAAAAGAGCACGATAAAAGATATTTTGTAGGAGATCAAGATGTAACAGAAGAGATCCGATCTCATCTTGTTACTTCTCATGTATCGGAAGTATCTGCTATAGATTGTGTTCGCTCTAAGCTATTGGATATTCAAAGACAATGTGCTACTCAAGGGGATTTTGTTTTTGAAGGCAGGGATTTGGGAACTGTTGTTTTCCCTCAAGCTGAAATTAAAATTTTTTTAACAGCTGATCCGCGCACCCGAGCAGAAAGACGTCTAGCTGAATTATTAGCCCAGTATCCTAAAGAAGAAATAGAATTAGCTAAGCAATCCATGCTAGCGGACTTATTAAAAAGAGATCATTACGATTCTAATCGATTGAGTGCTCCCTTAAAATGTCCACCAGATGCATATAGAATTGATACCTCTACATTAAGCTTAGATGAAGTAGTTGATCAAATTATTCAATTTACTGCAGAAAAATATCCTGAAAAAATTCCATGATAAAACCTAATTGGGCATCTGACCATTCTCTTTCTTTTCTCTATCGTATGGTGATATTTTTCACATGGTTGTTCTTTAAAGTTCTTTATCGACATAAAGTATATGGATTAAAACACATATACAAAGGATCTGCGATTATTGCAGCAAATCACTCATCATTTTACGATCCCCCCATTTTAGCCATTTCTTGGCCAGAAGAAGTGCATTTTTTAGCACGGGAGAGCTTATTTAAACCTGCTCTATTTGGTCCGTTTATTCGAAAATTGAACTCTCATCCAGTGCAAGGGGATACAAGTAACATTAGAGCATTTAAAGTTATACAAGAGCTTTTAGCATCTGGAAAAAAAGTAATTCTTTTCCCAGAGGGAACAAGAGCTTATGAAGATCGATTGGGGGAATTAAAATCTGGAGTTGCTTTTTTAGTCCTTCGTTCTCAAACAGCTGTAATTCCTACTTATATTCATGGAACGTTTTCTATTTGGAATCGAGAAAGGAAACTCCCTAAATTGTGGGGAAAAACCGCTTGCATATTTGGCAGTCCAATTTCTTATGAAAGATTTCAAGGTCTTGATAAAAAACAAGCACAAAAAGCCCTTACCGAAAGTCTAGCTGAGTCTATACAAAATTTACGTACCTGGTATGAGGGGGGGGCTGAAGGGGATCCTCCTTAAAAATGCGATCAAGATGACTCGAACATCCACCAAGTTGCCCCGGCTAGAACCTGAATCTAGCTTTGTCTACCAATTCCGCCATGACCGCATAAGATAGATAGTATATCGGAAAGAGATTTTTAGTTTAAGCTAGATTAAAAACCAGAGTGCGATTTAACCTGGTAGATTCCATAATGAAGGAGATAAACAAGATGAGTGAATTCATAAAAGAAATATTGGAAGACGACTTTGATAAAGAAACAAGACAAGGAACTATGTTAATTGATTTTTTTGCTGATTGGTGTGGTCCTTGTCGACAATTAACTCCTATTCTAGAAGAGGTTGCTAAAGAAGTAAAAGAGGTGAATTTTATCAAGATAAACATTGATGCTGCTCAAACAGTAGCAGCTCGTTTAGAGATTACTTCTATTCCTACTTTAGTTTTACTAAAGGATGGAAAGGAAGTAGATCGAGTTGTTGGTCTAATAGAAGCAGATGATCTAAAAACATTTCTTGCGAAAGCATAAGTTAAATTTTATTTTTTAAGGCAGGTATTTTACTTGCCTTAGCTATTTGATCCAATGTAGTACATCTCGAACAATAGACCAGCGTTTTTCTTGAGGAGCTGCAATTTCTGTTTTGCCTTTAACCCAAAGATCATATTGCTTTTCTGTGAATCCTTGATTATTTTTTAACTCTAACCATTGGTTGAGATAGTTAAGAAACTTAGGACTATCTGCATTAATGGCATAACCTAAAGTATCTATTCCAATTGCAGGGCTTGGAATCACAATACGGTAATTGCGATGCTTTAAAATCCATGCAAGAGCTTGTTGTTCTTCCCATAGTAAAGCTGCCTGTTTTCCTTTTAGAGTGAACTCTTCAAAGTTATCCAAATAAATAATCCTATCAGCAGGAAAGAATTCATGAGCTACTTGTTCATAAGAAGAGCCTTTAAGCACGGCAATTTTTAAATCTGGAGTATTAAGAATTTTTTCCATAGAGGAAAATCTTTTTCGCATTTTTTCTTCTGTAACCAAAATTAATCTTGCATCTAGATAAGATTTGGCAAATGAAAGATTTCTTAGTCTTTTTTCATTCATGCTTAATGCAGACATGGCAATATCATATTTCTTTCCTTCTATATCGGAAATGACATTATTATAAGAGAGAGGCACTAATTCTAATTTACAGCCAAGGTCATAAGCTAATTCATAAGCAAAGGCCATGTCGTATCCGACTAAATGGTTGTTTACATTATAAAAACAAAAGGGAGCTACATTAGGATAATAACCCACTCTTAAGGTTTTAGTAGTTAATATATGATCAAAAGCATCTCCTTCAAAAGGGTTTGATGAAGGAATTGTTTTATAGATCTTTACAGGAATGGTGGAGGTAATTGTTAACTCATAGATGCTTTTAGCATCGTTTTTAATAGTTGGTAGTGGATTAAAAGATTTAAGAATAAGGAATAGGATAACCATAGGAAGCAGGGTAAAAAAAGTTTTACTAATGATTCTATTCCATCTAAAAAGCAGCATGTTACGACAAGAAAGAGTGATAAATAAAGAAAGTGAAGTAATTTGCATAGCAGACAACATGGACTGAAATCCAGAGGTAAAAGGGAGGGTGGTTAAGTACAAGTTAATCGCATTAATCGGTAGGCCTAAAGAATCTAGAATGAAGGTTAAACTATTAATCCACGAACCTAGTCCAACCGAGCCTAAATTTGTCAAAAAGGTAGTTACAAATAATTCGATTTGAGAAGAAAATCCTAACGGCAAACCATAGAAAATAGATATAAAAAATACAAATAAGGTAATGAAAAGAGCTCCTAAAGGTAAATTAAAAACAACAGATACAGTTCCTTGTATTTGTGTTTGAGCTTTCTCATCGGTAGGATCAATAATAGCTGTTTCCTTTTTGAGTAATTCAATGATGTAGGGCAAGCAAACAATGACTACATTTGTTGTATAAGCAAGTACTAAGATAGGCAGAGTTTGTTGTAGCCATTTATAAGCAGGAATAGAAGTTAGCATGCTTGTAAGTCTGGGAAAAATCCAAAATATAATCGAACAAGTCCCTAAAAGGTATAAAATTACATAGGTACTGACTTGCTTAACGGTAGAGAGTTGGATGGTACCTACTTGATTGGCTATAATTAAAAAAGTTCCAATCGGTGTAATCCGAGCAATCCAAGCGGTAATTCGTGTTAATGCACTTACTAAATTTTGTAAACCATTCATAATGACATCTTTCTCTTTAAGATGGATCAATGCAATTCCAATCAGAAGAGAAAAAATTACAATAGCTGGAACAATGTTATTGGTTAGATCATAAAAAATATTATCGGGAATGAGCAATTCAGCAAAGTTTAAATGAGGCGTATCGCTAGATATATAACCAGATGTTTGAGGACTACTAGAACGTGGAAATAAATGAGAGACCGTATAAACCATTAAAATGTTAATGGTCCAAGCTAAACTAATAAAAAAGACACCTCGTTTTACAATTAATTTGCCTTGAGAAGAACTTAGCTGTCCTACTCCGTGGATGATAGCTCCAATTAAATAAGGGATAGCTGTAACTTTGAGGAGTTTGATATATGCAGATGCATAAGAAGCAAAAACATCACATAAATCGCCCAGGAATAGGCCAAAAAGAATCCCAAACACTGTGGCGATTGCCATTTGGAAAGCTAAAGAAATCTTAAATAAACGCATAAAATCTATGGGAGTATCTAGTCATGGATCGTTATTGTATATCAGAGCAGTATGGGTAGATTTATGCAATTGGATTTTAGGATTTTTTTATAAAAACTAACGACCTAACGTATATCTGTTTTGGGCTCAGCGATTTCCATAGGATGTATATTTTCTTTTGAAGAAAGAGAATCATAGGAAGCATTTGCTTGAACCACCTCTATTTCAAAAGTCAAAAGAGAGTTAGGAGGAAGATTGTGATGCATCTTATAAGCAAAATCAGGGTGAATATAGATAGTGCGTTTTTCTCCTTCTTTCATACCAATTAACCCTAAGCGTAATCCTGTAATAATTTCATCAAGAAAAAGCACTTCTTCATTAGCATCACTGAAAGTAGAACCATCGAGAAATTGTCCTTTATAGTGTACTAAAGGAGAAAAATGCGACTGTATTGCTTCACCAGCGCCTGTTTTCTCTATGCGATATTGAACCTTGCCATTTTCTATGCTTACTATTTCTGCATCTGCAGCATTTTTTTTAAGGAAGGTTTCTGCTTTTTCTAAATTTTCTTTGGATTCTTGCTCGAAAGCTAGTTCTTTGGCAGCAACAATTGCTTCTACACACTCATTTTCTGTCATAGGGGATTCTTTCCCATCCGCAGCTTCTTGCAGTCCTTTAATAACCTGTGCCAGATCAAGCTTGACTTTACCATTCTTTTCTAAGTCTTGTTGAATCAGGTTTTTCCCGATCAAATGCCCAAAAGCTCGAGAAAGCTTTTCAATTTCATCGTGATGAATAACTAATTCACCAGGAGGGCTTTCTTGACAAGGGGCAGCTTGTGTCATAAATAGAGCACAGGCTAATAAGAGATATTTTTTTGACTTCATGGGCTGCTACCTCGGAGCATAAATGAGTGTATTTGCTGTTCATCTTAAATCTTATGTCCAAATGATTTCAATAGGTTCTATTTGAACTTTTAATTCATTTAGTTGTTTTTTTTCTACTTTTGCAGGAGCTTGCATCATTAAATCACTAGCTTTTTGTGTCTTGGGAAAAGCAATCACATCTCTAATATTTTCTGTTTTTGCTAAAATCATTACTATGCGATCCAATCCAAAAGCAAATCCTAGGTGAGGAGGAGTTCCATATTCCAGAGCTTCTACAAAAAAGCCAAATTTTTCTTGAATAGCACTTTTAGATAAATTGAGAATTTCAAATATTTTATTTTGTAATTCACTGTTATGGATTCTCTGAGACCCTCCTCCAATTTCATACCCATTTAAGACAAGGTCATAAGCCAAGGCACGGACCTTTAACGGGTCTGTATTTAGCATGTCCAAATCTTCAGAGTGAGGAGAGGTAAAAGGGTGATGCTCGCTTTCTATGCGTCTTTCATCTGCATTCCAGCGAAGCAGAGGGAAATCGGTTACCCAAACAAAATGCATGGCAGATGGATCTATTAAATTTCTTTCTTTTGCAATTTTTCTGCGGAGATGGTCTAGGCCTTGGTTAATTCTTGCCTCTTCTCCTCCTGCTATTAAAATCAAATCGCCTATCTCGCATTGCATACGGTTTTTTAAATCTGTTAGTAGATCAGGAGAAAAGAACTTAGTAACATTCGAGCTTAAGCCTTCAGATTGACACTTCATCCAAGCTAAACCGCTAACGCCAAATAAAGAAACAAACTGTGCATATGTTTCTATTTCACGGCGTGATAAATCTGCTCCATTTTTTACCAAAAGGGCTTTGATACAACCTTTTTGCGTTAGCTGCTCGCGTAGAATAGTAAATTCACTCTGTTCTATGATATCGTCAAGGCGTACAAGAGGCATTTTAAAGCGCAGGTCAGGGTGATCGGTCCCATAATTTTCTAAGCAATCTTTATAACTCATTTTAGGAAAGCAAATCGGTGGAGTATCAGGTAAAGCGGTTTGAACGACCTTAGTCATTAATTCCTGAATAATACCCATAATATCTTCTGGTGTCTCAAAACTCATTTCCATGTCGATTTGTGTAAATTCTGGTTGCCTGTCAGCACGAAGGTCTTCATCGCGAAAACAAGGAGCAATTTGAAAATAGCGATCTATACCGGAGATCATCAATAGTTGTTTGAATAGCTGAGGTGATTGAGGTAATGCATAAAAATTACCCGGATAGATTCTAGAAGGTACAAGATAATCGCGGGCTCCTTCTGGAGTGGACTTCCCTAGAATGGGTGTTGAAATTTCGATAAATCCTTGCTCACTCATAAAATTGCGAGTGGTTAACATGACTTGGTGCCGCAGTAATAAATTATGAGCAATTAATCCTCTTCTGATATCTAGATAACGATATTTAAGTCGAAGCTCTTCATTTACTTCGATATCCTCATCACAAATAGAAAAGGGAGGTGTTTTAGCAGAAGATAAGATCTCTAGTTCTTTTACATAGATTTCTAACTCTCCTGTAGAGAGTTTATGGTTAATCATTTTTTCAGTGCGTGCGATTACTTGACCTTTAACAGAAATAACCCATTCGCTACGTAAACGCGATGCCTGACAAAACAGCTCTTCTGAAATGGTTTTAGGATCAAAAACAAGCTGAGTTAAACCAAAGCGGTCTCTTAGATCAATGAAGATGATTCCTCCATGATCACGCCTGCGATGTATCCATCCGGATAAGGTGACGATTTTACCTATATGAGAGGATCTTAATTCTCCACAAGTATGTGTTCTACGATAGTCAAACATTAAGCCAGCCTTTAAGATTATCAATTAAATGTTGAATGGAAAAAGTGTGAGATTCACGCGTTGCTAATTTCTTACAAGTGATTTTTCCTGATTTGATTTCCTCATCGCCAATCACTGCAATAGCTGTTGCTTGGATGAGATTTGCAAGTTGCAAACCATGTTGAATTTTTTTACCACTTAAATCCATTTGTGCAGCAATATTTTTATGTTTAAGTTGTGTTGTCAGTTTAAAGGCTAATTGAGTAGCCTGGCTGTTCATGGGAATCAAAAAAAGATCGGGCTTTAAAGGACTTGGGAAGTGAGCTTCTTGTTTTAACATCGTTTGCAGTAAGCGCTCTATTCCTATAGCAAATCCTGTAGCTGGTAAATCAGGACCACCTAAATCTGCTATCAACCCATCATAGCGTCCACCAGCTCCAACAGCATTTTGGGTTCCTAGCTGTTCTGAAGTGATCTCAAATACAGTATTGCTATAGTAATCCAATCCACGAACAAGTTTTGGCTCTACTTGATAAGGGATCTTTAGCTGATCTAATTCATCCAATACTATTTGAAAATGTTCTTTTGCTTCTTTACTTAAGTACTCGCTAATTAAAGGCGCATTTTCCAAGATCTTCTGATCTTGATCTAGTTTAGAATCTAAAATGCGTAAGACATTTTTTTTAAGCCTTACCTGACTATCTTCTGATAATTGATCTTTGTAAGGTGTAAGATATGTCAACAAAGCTTCTTGGTAAGCTATGCGAGATGAGTTATCGCCAACAGAATTAATAGAAATAGATAAATTTTTCAAACCTAGTCTCTGATAAATTTGATACATTAGGTCTATTAACTCTACATCTTGATAAGGATGCGTTGTACCAATTGCTTCTACTCCAAATTGATGTAGCTCTCGATAGCGCCCCGCTTGTGGCCTTTCATAGCGAAACATAGATCCGATATAAAAAAACTTATGAATACCGGGTGTTTGATACAGATGATTACTAATAAAGGCGCGTGCTACAGGGGCTGTTCCTTCCGGTCTTAAGCTTAAAGAGCGTCCTTTGCGATCTAAAAAAGTGTACATCTCTTTTGAAACGATATCAGAGGATTCTCCAACACCTCTCTCAAATAGCTCGGTGCGCTCAAAAATTGGAGTGCGAATTTCCCTGAAGCCATATTTTATAGCTTCTTCACGCAAAATCTGCTCTATATAAGTCCATCGATGAGATTCTTTCCAGAGGTCTTCTTCTTTTGTCTCTTGAGGCAGAATATCAAAAGTTCCTTTTACAATCGGGTATTTCATATCAAATACTTTCCCAAAGTTCTTAAAGCTTGATAGAAGAATTCTAAACTGTGGGTTGCTAAAGAGTAAAGTGATTTTAAATAAAGATACTTAAGAAGCTTTCTTTTCTAATATAAAAAAGGAATAGAAATTTTATATATTCCTTTTTTAGGATCCAAAAGATTTTCGCTTATTGGCATTTTTATTTTCTTTTTGAACTTCTTTTTCTTCCAAAGATAGTGGGAGAAGCATTCGATCTCCCCATAAAGGGATACTAAAAGGTAAGCTTGGATTTATAATATATGTATAGTCTTCATGATATAAAGGAATATAGGGCATTTCATTAATAAAAATTTTTTCTGCTTTTTCTAAGGTAAGCAATCGTTTATCTTCTTGTTCATAGAAAGAACGATCAAGTAGTTCAATATACTCTTGATTTTCCCAATTAGAAAAATTTGTTGCATATGTTTTATGTTTAAATCTTTCCAAGATGCTCATCGGATCATAATACATGGCGTCCCAACACATAAAACACATAGAATAGTTCCCATTTCTCATCTTATCTATGCCTATACTAAAATCTAAGCGTTCCAACTTAATAAGAATCCCTAGAGTTTGTAACCATTGTTGTTGAATAGCTTGTACTAATTCGCTTGTTCCATAATTTTGGGAATGATAATTAAGAATAGCAGAGGCAAAGTCCTTTTTAGTGATTCCTAGTTCTATCATTCCCTGTTTCAATAAATCTCTTGCTTTTTCTGCGTCATTATCCAAAAAAAAGGAACGACAGCGATTTTCTTTTAGGCAAGGTGGAATGATATTCATGATGGATAATCCACCTTGATAGGCTAGATTAATTCGATCCGTTAGAATGTTTTGCTTAACACCTTTACCCATTAAGCCCATCAATTCCTGGCGATTAATAGCAAAACTGAATGCTTTTCGAACTTTAGGATTGTTAAAAGGAAATCTTTCTGTATTAATGCTAATAAATACAGAACGGGGCCTTGGCATGTAAGAAAAAGTCCATTTTTTTTCTAAAGTAGGGATTGATTCTAAAGGAATATTAGTTAGAGAATCTCCAATGATATCGATTGAGCCTTGTTGAAACATCTCTAATGTCACTGCATCATCTTCAACGATATTAAATACAATTTTTTCTGGATGAAGGTCCTCTGTTTTTCGATAATGAGAATTTTTCGTAAAAATTATTTGGTTTCCGTGGTCCCATTTTTCTAATAAAAAAGGACCATTAGATAAACATTGATCTTTATTATTACCGCTCCAATTCGGATTTTGACGATCATTTTTAATGTTTACAGGAAAAAATGCACAAAAAGAGAATAATTGAAAAAGATAAGTGGTTGGTTTTTCTAAAGTGATGATAAGGGTTTTTGCATCAGATGCCTTGATTCCTACTTTGTCTAATGAAATTAAACCTTTTTTTGCAGCCTCTGCATTTTTAATGGGAAAAAATAGCTGGGCATTTACTGAAGGAAAGTGAGGATCGAGAGCATCTTTCCAGGTTTGCTCAAAATCATAAGCAGTCACGGGAGTGTTATTAGACCAGAATGTGTCTCTTAAAGTAAAAGTATAGATAAGTTGATCATCTGATACTTTGTAGGATTCAGCTTGGGCAAGCTTAATAGATCCATCTGGATATCGTTTAACAAGGCCTTCAAGAAGCAAAAAGATCATTTGAGAAGAGAAAATATCTGTCACTTTGCGAGGGTCTAAAGTTTTAGGTTGTGCTTTCATATTTAAATTAAGAATAGGAAGTCCGCCTTTAACTTTCATGGAAGAGCTATAAATAGCCGCAATTGTAGTAATGAACACAAAAATGAGTATATTTTTTAAAAAATATTTTTTAGGGATACAAGAAAAAAATAGCAAAATTCTGCTTGATCTCTCGTGTCTCATTCAAAAAATCCTTAAAAGATTAATTGTAAATTTTATTAATCAGGTATTTTCAGATAAAACAGCATATTCCACAACAACAAAGAAAAAAATTTAAAAGTATTTTATCGTTTTTTGTCTTTTCAAGGAGCATTTAAAGGCAACTCATCTACAATTAAAGATAAAATTTTAATCCAGTCTGCTAAGTAACTCTTATCCTGTGTTTTTTGATAATCTGTATGCAATTCTTGTAAAAGCTCCATAAAAGGAAAAGGAACCCATTTCTCACCCACATGTTCTTGGAGATAATAGCCTAACGAATGATCTTCCTTGGCAGGAAAGTGATTAATTATTTGAATAAAGTCTGCTATTTTTTTTAAAAAATCAGAGCCTTTTGATAGGGAAATAGAGATAGGGTTGCAATCTTCGATGATTTTATGCCATAATAGCGAAAGTTTTTGTATGAACTCTAATTGATGACTAAGATCTTCTATAGAAAGTAAAATAAAAAGTTGTTTTAATTCTAAGAGATCTTGTTTTAAAGCTTTGGTGGATATCTTGTTTTTAAAAGAGAAGTGCATGGTAAACTTCTTAAAAAAGCAAACAAGTATGGAAGCTGGGTTAGGATATGTTAAATCAGCGGGAAATTGATTGAACGAATTATCTGATTTTTTATTTTGTTCAACGCGATTCACAATGATTTTTTTATAGGGTTCTGAATTACTGGGTGGAATACTCATGATAAACCTTTAAAGAAAAGCATATACTAGCTTTTTCTTTTAATGAGGAATATAAAAAAATAAATCAAGAAAAGAAGTCTGGAAAAACATAATAGTTTCATTTTCTTAAGACGCTTTTTGTTTTATAAACTTTAATAGGAGAAAGTTGTATATGAGCGTACTGAACATCTTAAGACCAGCTCCTTATGCTCCTGAAATTCAAGATCCCAATGAGGTTAAAGAGCGCTATAAATATTGGCGTTTTCGTATTTTTTACGGAATGTATATAGGTTATATATTTTACTATTTTACCCGTAAAAGTCTTACATTTGCTATGCCGGCTATGATGCAACAATTAGGATTGCAGATTAGCGATTTGGGTATTTTAACTAGTGTTTTGTCTATTACATATGGAATCAGTAAGTTCTTAAGCGGTGTTCTTGCTGATCGTTCCAATCCTAGATTTTTTATGGCTATCGGTTTGATTCTAACCGGCGTATTTAATGTGTTATTTGGTCTTTCTTCCTCTGTGTGGTTATTTGCTTTGCTTTGGGGATGTAATGGTTGGTTTCAAGGTTGGGGTTGGCCTCCTTGCGCTCGTTTGCTTACGCACTGGTATTCTCAAAAAGAGAGAGGAACTTGGTGGGGTCTGTGGAATACTTCGCATAGTGTAGGTGGAGCCCTTATTCCTCTTATTGCGGCTTTTTGTGCACAAAAGTGGGGCTGGCGCTATGCAATGTATGTACCTGGTTTTACTTGTATTGGAATTGGTTTATTTTTAATTAATCGCTTAAGAGATACCCCTCAATCTTTAGGATTGCCTGCTATTGAAAAATATAAAAATGATTACCCTTCTGCAAAACATCAAGAAGAAAGAGAGTTTTCTTCTAAAGAAATTTTACTTAAGTATGTGTTGAACAATAAATATATTTGGGTTCTTGCCATTTCTTACTTTTTTGTTTATGTGATTCGTCAAGCCGTCAATGATTTTGGCGCTCTTTTTCTGATGAAAGCAAAAGGTTATTCTATGCTTAGCGCAAGTGGTAGTGTGTTTTGGTTTGAGGCTGGAGGGATTTTTGGTAGTTTAGTTGCTGGTTGGGCTTCTGATAAAATCTTTCAAGGGCGTCGAGGCCCCATTAATGTACTATTTAGCCTAGCGGTTGTTTTAGCAATTGTAGGCTTGTATTGGGTTCCTCATGGCATGCTCTTTTTGGATTATGGCTTGATGTTTACCATTGGGTTTTTAATTTTTGGTCCGCAAATGTTGATTGGGATGTCTGCTGCTGAATTATCTCATAAAAAAGCCGCAGGGACTGCAACAGGGTTTGCTGGCTGGTGGGCGTATTTAGGAGCAGCCGCAGCCGGTTATCCGATTACCAAAGTAGTTGAAATTTGGGGCTGGCAGGGCTTTTTTGTTGTATTAGGTTCCTGTGGTGTGATTGCTGCTATTTTACTAGCTCCCTTATGGGGCATGAAAAGCACTCCTCATCCAGCTGTACAAGCTACTGAAAAATAGCCTGCAAAAGGAGTTAAGTTTAAGATGAACTGGAACTCTCTTCATACGCATTCTCAGTACTCTATTTTAAATGCAACTGCTTCTATAGAAAGCTTAGTAACAAAAGCAGCTGAACATAAAATGACGGCTTTAGCTTTGACTGATCAAAGCAATATGTACGGCGCTGTTGAATTCTTCAAAACATGCATAAAAGAGAATATCAAACCAATTATTGGCTGTGAACTTTATGTAGCTCCTGAATCCCGTTTTGATAAAAAACGTTATCCAGGATTGCCTCACGGTTTTCCTATTATATTACTAGTCAAGGATAGTCAAGGATATCAAAATCTTTGCAAATTAAGCTCACTAGCTCATCTAGAAGGATTTTACTACACTCCTAGAATAGATCGAGATTTGTTAGCAGAATGTGCTAAGGGTTTGATTTGTCTTTCAGGTCCCTCAAATGGGATTTTAGGTCACTATATTATACAAAAAGATGAAGAGAAAGTCCGCCAGGAAATTGCCTGGTTTCAGCAAATATTTGGCTCTGACTATTATTTTGAGTTACAACGTCATCAAATGCAGGAGGAAGATATTCGCTCTGATGGCTTTGAAAAAGAAGGATGGCTTCATCAATTATATCTGGATAGCATAAATAAACAAAATATAGTTAACCAGAAATTGATTGCTCTTTCTTCTGAGCTGCAGATTCCTTTGGTTGCTACTAATGATATTCATTATATTCATCGCGATGATTGGAATGCCCATGAGATCTTAATGAACGTGCAGTCAGGGGAGCCTTGCGAAATCTGGGAAAAAGATTCATTTGGTGCTTTTAAGCAACGAGTTAAAAACCCAAAAAGACAAGTAAAATATACACATGAGCTGTATTTTAAAAGTGCAGATCTAATGTGTTCCCTTTTCTCTGATATCCCTTCTGCTATAGAAGAAACACATAAAATCGCGGAGAAATGTAATTTCTCTTTTGATTTCAAGCTCAAGTATTACCCTATTTTCACCCCTCCTGGATTGGAAGGTTCTTCTTGTACAGAAGAGATAAGACAAGAAAGCGTAGCAGTGTTTTTGCGTCAATTATGCGAGGAAGGCATTGTAAAAAGATATACTGATTCAAGACTAGCAAAGGTTTCTGAGAAATATCCAGGACGTAATCCCATAGAGATAGTTAAAGAGCGCTTAGAATATGAATTAAATATTATCCTATCTAAAGGGATGGCTGATTATCTTTTAATTGTTTGGGACTTTATTTCTTGGGCAAAGAAAAAATATATTCCGGTAGGACCAGGAAGAGGTTCTGGAGCAGGATCGATTATTTTGTATTTAATTGAAGTTACCGATATCGAACCTTTAAGGTTTGATTTGTTTTTTGAAAGATTTATTAATCCAGAGCGAGTTTCTTATCCTGATATTGATGTGGATATTTGCATGGATAGGCGCTCAGAGGTAATTGATTACACAGTTGGTAAATATGGTAAGGACAAAGTAGCTCAAATTATCACTTTTGGCACAATGAAAGCTAAAATGGCTATTAAAGATGTCGGAAGGGTTTTAAGCGTTCCTCTTGCTAGAGTCAATGAGATTGCTAAGCTAATTCCTGAAGATCTAAATATGACTTTAAGTAAGGCTTTAGAAATAGACCCTGAACTACGCAGGATTTATCAGGAAGATAAAGAAATTAAACAACTCATCGATATTGCCAAAACACTCGAAGGATCTGTGCGCAATACAGGGGTACATGCTGCTGGAATCATTATTAGTGCAGACCCTCTTATGCAAAGAATTCCCTTATGTAGTGCTAAAGATTCTGATATGGCAATTACGCAATTTTCTATGAAGCCAGTTGAGCAAGTAGGTATGCTGAAAATCGATTTTCTTGGATTAAAGACATTAACCTCTATTCAACATGCTGTTGATGCAATTAAGCAAAAAGAACAAAAAGAAATTGATTGGGTGAACTTAAACTTAGAAAATGAAAAGACCTTTGCATTGCTCAATCAAGGCAAAACAACGGGAATATTCCAATTAGAATCAGCTGGCATGCAGGATCTAGCACGTCAATTACATATCGATAAATTTGAGGAAATTATAGCAGTTGGTGCGTTATATCGCCCAGGGCCTATGGAGATGATTCCCTCTTTCATCAATCGGAAGCATGGCAGAGAAAGCATCGAAATAGACCATCTTTGGATGGAAGATATTCTTTCTGAAACCTATGGTATCATGGTTTATCAAGAGCAAGTTATGCAAATTGCAAGTCGTCTTGCTGGATATTCTTTAGGAGAAGGAGATGTTTTAAGGCGTGCAATGGGAAAAAAAGATAAAGAGGAGATGTTTAACCAACGAGAGAAATTTCGTTTAGGGGCTATCAAAAATTCTTTAAGTGAAGAGATTGCTATGCGGATTTTTGATAAGATTGAAAAATTTGCCTCCTATGGTTTTAACAAATCTCATGCAGCTGCCTACGGTTATTTAAGTTATGTAACAGCATATCTCAAGGCAAATTATCCTGGTGAATGGATGGCAGCACTCATGACATCTGATTGTGATGATCTCTCTAAGGTGACTAAGCATATACGAGAATCGCAAAAGATGAACATTGCTATTTTGCCACCTGATATTAATGAGTCGGGTAAGCAATTTTTAGCTACGGAAAAAGGAATTCGTTTTGCTATGGGAGCCATTAAAGGTGTAGGAGAAGGAGTTGTCGATGTTATTTTAGAAGAGAGATCAAAAGGCCATTACAAGTCTTTATTCGATTTTATTCAGCGTATTGATACAGGTAAAGTTGGTAAGAAAGTAATAGAGAGTTTGGTTGAAGCTGGTTGTTTTGATTTTACAAAATTCAATAGAGCTGCTTTGTTAACAAGTGTTGACCCTATGTTTAACGCTGCTTCCAAAGGACAGAAAGAAGCGGCAAAGGGGATCATGAGCCTTTTTGATCTCCTAGATGATTCTTCTCTTGATTTCACACAAGTATCTCAAGAAGTGGAAGAGTTGCCGCGGCAAGTGATTCTACGAAGAGAATATGAACTTTTAGGTGTTTATTTACATGAACATCCTTTGGATGAATATCACACTCTATTACAAAAACTTTCCTGTATTTCTCTAGCGGAATTAGCAGAGCTTTCTAAAGATGGACCTTGTCGAATTGCCTGTATTATAGAAGGGGTTACTATTAAGATTTCTGCAAAAAATCAGCGTAAATTTGCCATTCTTAAAATCAGTGATAATGAAGAGCGTTTTGAGTTGCCTATTTGGTCAGATCTTTATGAGCAAAAAGCTTCTCTTATGGTAGAAAATCAGTTATTGTATGCCATTGTTCATAAAGAAACAACAGAAGGACAAATTCGTTTGCAGTGTCGCTGGCTAGATGATTTAACACGTGTAGATGAAGCAATGATTCAAGCTTGTGATTTAGCATATACCCAGGCAAAACAATTTAAGCCTTTAAAATTTCGCGAAAAGAATAAGAATTCCAGTGTAGAAAAGAAACAAAAAACCATGAAAAAATTAAAAATTTTTATTGATTCTAATCGGGCCCATTTAAGCCATATCTTGTTGCTTAAAGCTGCTTTTCGCTCTCATTCAGGTAATAATCCCGTCGAAATTTTATTTACAAAAGAGAGCAAGCATCTAGGAGTTTTATTGATAGAGCAAAATTGGGGCGTAGAGCAATGCTTAGACTTAGAAAATAAAATTCGTTCTATTAGCAGTATTGATCAAATACAGTGGGAATAAGGCAATTGCTTTGAAACCGTATCATCGATTAAGATTTAGATCTAAAATTTCAAAATTTACGGAATATCCATGAAAAAAATGTATTACCTATTTTTTCCTATTTGCTTGTTGTCATCATTACATGCTCGAGAAAATCCTCGTTTTGAGCAGCATCAGAGAGAAATCCTATCTGTTCAAGAGTGTTATGGTTTAGTATTAGAAAGTTATCAAAATAAAAATTGGAATAAAGTCATAGAACAAGCTTTTATACTTCTTGAAGAGTACCCCACAACCGCCTTTGCACAAGATGTGCTTTTTTATCTAGCTGTTAGCTATTTCGAATTAGAGGAATATGAAAAAGCTAATGAGTTTTTTTCTAGTTATTTAAAAAAACAAATGACTCCTAAGTTCTTTGAAGAAGCTTTTATGTATAAATTTAAAATAGCGGAAAAATATCGCACAGGTACAAAAAAAGCTATACTTGGATTAAAGTGGGTGCCAGCAAGACAAGAAGCTTTAGATATTTATGAAGAGTTAATCTCTACTCTTCCTAATCATGAACTTACAGCGCAATCTCTATTTGCAAAGGCAGAATTGCTTGCTAGAGGAAAAGACTATAAGGAAAGCATTGAAACCTATCAAAGTTTGATACAGCAGTTTCCTAAGCATTTTTTGGCTATTAGAAGTTATGTAGAAATTGGACGAGTCTATCTTATCCAATCTCAAAAAGAATATGCAAATCAAGATTTTTTAGAATTAGCTACTATTAATCTACATAGAATTTCTGCTAGCTTTCCAAGCGATGAAGCCATTCATGAAGTAGAAGATATGCTTTTGAGTATGCAAGAGGTGTACGCTAAAGATCTTTATGAGATTGCTCTTTTCTATCATCGCAAAAATCAGCCTAATGCTGCCTATTTGTATTATAAGCGCATTTTAACGGCTTATCCAGCAACCCTTATAGCAAAAAAAGCAGAAAAAAAGATGGCTGACTTACACTTAAGCGCAGAAGAAGAGAGACATGCATAAACTCTACTTTCTTTTAGTTTTATGCTTAGGATGTAGATATCAATTTGAAACAGGCTCTGATGATCAAATCTTAGTTTGTATTCCCTATATTAAAGGAGATATACAAGGTCAGCTAAATCGAGCTCTTATACGTGAGATCAGCACCTGTGATGGGTTTAATTATTGTTATGATTCTTCCTATTTATTACATATTACTATTCTCGCAGATAAAGATGAGCCCATTGGATATCGATATGATCGAAACCCCGGTAGCCAAATTTTAAGAAAAAATATTGTTAGTGTAGAGAACCGTAGATTGATTACAGCAGAGGTGGAACTTGTTGATAAAGAGTCAAATTGCGTAATAATAGGCCCTTTTCGAGTAAAAGCAAATGCTGATTTTGATTGCATTAATTCTGATTCTCTTAGAGATGTAGCAGTTGTCCTTCCTTTTCAAAAACCACAAAGAATGATTGATTTTTCTCTGGGACAGCTTGATTCTGTAGAAGGAGCTCATGATGATAGCGCTTCAGTGGTGTATCAAGCATTAGCCAGAAAAATTGTAGAAGGGCTTCTTGCTCAAAAATGGCAAATTAAGGAGCCGTAATATTTTGCAGAGAATCCAAGGTTTCTTGCATGGCTTTAGGTAGAGTAAAACATGCTTTATGCATGCTTGGATGGTAATAAAAAGTCTGTATAGGGGTTTGAGCAAAACGTTGATTAAGCGTGTCTAGAGAAAGATTGCGATATTCTACATCAGAGGCAAACCCTAATGTCATATAACTTCCAATGTACGTGGGAACATTGGCCAAATAGAAAGATACATCGCGAAAAAGAAGTTGTAGATGGGAAAATGTTGTTTGATATTCTTTAGGTTGCATAAAGAAATCTCCATTTTGTACTACAAGAATCCCTTTTTTTCTTAAGAGTTTTTTACAATATCCATAAAAAGTTTCTGTAAATAAGACTTGAGAGGGTCCAATGGGATCATTGGAGTCTGTAATAATTACGTCATAAGCTTTTTGGCTATTTTTAACAAAATTTACTCCATCATCGATAACCAGGTGTAGTTTAGGATGTTCAAAGACCCCTTGTGGTATTTCAGAAACGTACTTTTTTGTTAAATCAACAACAAAAGGATCAATTTCGACAAGGGTTACGGAGCGAATATTAGGGTGCTTAAGCGCTTCTCGTGCAACCCCTCCATCACCACCCCCAATGATTAGAACATCTTGTACATTTCCATGAGCAAATAAAGGGACATGTGTAATCATTTCATGATAAATGAATTCATCTTTAGTAGTGAATTGTACCGCTCCGTCAAGAGCCATCACTTTCCCAAACTCTTTATTTTCAAAGATTAGGACATCTTGATAGGAGGATTTTCCTTCCCATAAAACAGTTTCAATCTTAAAACTTTGGCAATAAGTTGGATACAAAGTTTCATGAAACCATGATTTATTCATTAAGAATACCTCTTATTTGTTCGTTAAGCGAAATGTATTTCGGCTGGAAAATTTTTTTTAAAATAGGAAGGCTTAAAAATGGTTGACTATTACCACACATGAATAGATCAATAGCAGCATATTTTTTCTCAGGCCAAGAATGAATACTCATATGCGACTCTGCTAAAATAGCAATGCCGCTAATGCCTCCACTTGGCTCAAACCGATGTAGATGTAGGTGTAAAAGAGTAGCCTCACAAGCAGTAACACATTCATGTAGGGCATTTTTCATGATTTCAAGATTGTCTAGGTGATCTGCTTCCCAAAGATCAATAATCAGATGGACTCCTGCATAACGCATGCCATTTTTTTCAATAAAGTGGTCTTTATTTAATGAAGATGATTCCTGAAAAGACATAAATCCTTGTAGGTTAAAAGGAGCTAAAAAAGTGGATTTTCTTTTAAAAAAAAATATTATATCAACTATATTTTTTTTACTAGGATCTTAAAATTTTAATAGGGATAAAGCGAAGTATTTGCAAAAGAGTTAAAAAAGTAGCAAGAGGTGGGTTAGCACCTCTTATTTTTTAAGATTTTTTGCCGATTGAAGAGATAACAGCTTCTGTATCTTGTACTTCTGTTAAAAAATGTTGTAGAATTTTTAAAATATATTTAGGTGTATTATACACCCCAGATGTAGTATATACTATTTCTAAATGTGGCTTATTGTGAGGCAGAAGAGCTATAAATGTTGTTGTAGTAGGAACTTCATTTACAATTTGTGGAACAATCCAAATGGCGAATTGCTCGTTAAATAACGTTACTTTATCAGGGGTTTCAATGATGTGAAAATATTGATCGAGCTCTGCATCTTCATATGTATGATCTAAATCATTGTGGTTGAGCAGTCCAAGAGTATTTAATAGCTTGAGATCCACATGGATAATCCCATCAGGGAGCCATTTAGGTAAATTTCTAATAAATTCCTCATAGGCTTCTTCTAGCGATAGCGGGTCAATCATACCTTCTCCTTACCGTCACCTTAGCTTAGCGTTAAAACTAGCCTTGTGTCAAGTTTTTATTTTGTATTTATTTAGTTATATTATCTCATGGTAGAGCTATATTTATGAGGGTGTCATAAAATCCTCATCTTGCGTAGTTGGCTACTTTTTTTAAAGAGATTGCGAAGATTTTTTTGTGACTTGTTCGAATTTAGTAATATGAAATGCTGTGTAAATATTAGTGAAACTAATTGACTTTCAATTAGATCAAGCTAAAATTTAAGAGATAATCTAAAGTGAAAAAAAGAGAAATAATATTTTTATATGATGCGATTTGTATTTCTTTTTATATTAATGGTAATCAGCCGATTGGCTAATACGGCTCTGCAAGTTGATATTTCTGCAAAAGCTGCTGTTTTAATGAATGCAGAAACAGGAGCTGTGCTTTATGAAAAGAATGCTTATTTGCCTTTGTATCCTGCGAGTATTACCAAAATTATTACCGCCTTATATGCTTTAGAAAAACGAGGTAACCAATTAGATCAGATCATAAAGGTTTCAAAAGATGCGGTTAGTAGCGTTTCGCCTCAGATGCGAAGAGATAAATTAGGATCTCATCCTCCCTATCGTCTTGAATTTGGTGGATCTCTTATGGGATTAAAAGTAGCAGAGAGGGTTTCTGCTGAAGATCTATTCTACGGACTTATGCTTTCTTCTGGGAATGATGCAGCAAACGCATTGGCTGAATGGGTATCTGGAAGCATACCACAATTTATGCAAGAATTAAATAAGTATGTAAAATCTCTGGGGTGTAAGCAAACAGTTTTAACCACTCCTCATGGATTGAGTCATGCTGATCATAAAACAACTGCTTACGACATGTGCTTATTGACAAAAAAAGCCTTAGAGCAACCATTTTTTTGCAAGGTGGTTAAGACTATAAATTATTTAAAGCCAGCTAGTAATAAACAACCGCAAGTAGAACTATTGCAACATAACTCTTTAATCAAGCCAGGCAAGTTTTTCTATCCTAAGGCAATAGGGGTAAAAACAGGATATACCGCAAGCTCAGGATATACTATAGCAGCAGCAGCAGCAGACCAAAATAGAAAAATGATAGTAGTGCTTATGGGTTGCGATAAGTTAGAACAGAGATACCGGGATACCATTGCTCTTTTTGAAGCAGGGTTTAATGAGCCAAAAATCAAAAGAACACTTTTTTCTAAAAATTTTGACGTATTTAGCACTACACAGAAAAAGAGTAAACACCCCATTAAGGCCGCTTTAAATGAAGATGTAGTTATCAGCTATTAT
Source organism: Candidatus Rhabdochlamydia sp. T3358 (assembly GCF_901000775.1). Taxonomy (GTDB): domain Bacteria; phylum Chlamydiota; class Chlamydiia; order Chlamydiales; family Rhabdochlamydiaceae; genus Rhabdochlamydia. Next base: position 30,845 of record NZ_CAAJGQ010000018.1, on the reverse strand, counting down.
GCTTCAGAGGAACCATTGATAAAACCAGAATTGGAATGGGGACATATTGTTTTTCCTATTCAACTAGGACAGAAATTAGCAATGTTGTCTTTGTATGATCAAAATAATCAGGTTTTAGATACCTACCCCTTATATGCAATAGAAAAAGTAAATTCTACTTTTTACTATCAAGTTTTAGATAAGTGTCTAGATTGGAGCATGAACTTAAAACAAGCCCTACCTTTACTCATGTTAGGATTAGGAATAGCGGTATTATTTTTTAGTTTTGTTTGGGTAAGAAGACGGTCTTAATTTGCTTAAATAAAGAAATAAACTCTTGTAAATTAAGTTCTTCTGGCCTTGCGGTTATGGGAAGATGCATGCTTTGAAGAACTTGTTCAATGAACTCGCTAGAGGCTAGAGATTTTAAAGAAGAGCGTAACATTTTTCTTTTCTGTTGAAAAGCGCTACGAGTTAGGAAAAAAAATGCATCTATATCGTCACTTAGAGCAGGTGGGTTTAATCTACAATACACAATAGCAGATCTTACTTTTGGTTTAGGAAAGAAACAGCTTGGATTAATGGTAAAAGTGAGCTTTGCTTGGCAGAAAAAACTTACAAGTAAAGAGAGGTGACTATAATGAGAGGTTTTTGAAGGAGCAACCATTCGATCAGCGTACTCTTTTTGTACCATAATAGTTAGAGAATCAATCTTATCATAGTGTGGAAGTAGGGTTAGTAAAATAGGAGTGGTAATATGATAGGGAAGGTTTGCAACCACTTTGATTTTATTTTCTTTAGAATCTAAAAACTTTTCTAAATCAAATAATAAAAAGTCTTCTCTCTGTATTGTTAAATTTCCTAAATTTTTTAAGCGGTATAATTGCTCTGCAAATACAAAATCTTTTTCAATAGCTGCAACAATAGCTCCTTTTGCTAATAGCGCTTCTGTTAGGGCACCAGGTCCGGGTCCGATTTCTAAAACCACATCGCCTGCTTGTATTTGAGCTGTGTCTATAATTTTACGTACAATATTGCCGTCAATGAGAAAATTTTGCGAAAGCGCTTTTTTAGGATGGGTATGAGAGGAGCGCAAAAACTCTTTAAGCACGGATGGTTTATAAATGCTCATTGATAAGAAAAAGGTTTAAAATCGGAATTTATAGTCAGATCTTGTTCTGAAAAACCGTAACGGGTTTTTAGTGTTTTCATATAATTTGATAAATGTAGAGCAATAGACTCTTGAATTAGCCCATCTTTGATTTTTTCTGCTAATTTAGAAAACTCTGGTGGGTTTATCACATCTTTTTCTTTTAAGTAAAAAATGCGATGCACAATAGATCGATCTTTATTCACTTGAGAAATAGGAGTGCTAAAATCTCCAGGGTTTAGGGTTTCTATTACCGTCTTATGAGCTTGAGAAATAGATGCATTGTCACTTATGATTTCCGGAGTAAATAAAACAGTGGTGTTAGGATTTTCTGATTGCAGGTTTTTAGAGATATCTGAGAGGTCTCTTTTTTCTTTTAGAAGATCAAAAGCTAACTGTGCTAATGCTTGAGATATATTTTCATCTTCAGAGCGAATGGTTAGCACTTGATAATGCCATTTTTGCGATGCAGGGTTTTTTTCGCAGTATGCTTTATATTTTTCTTTGATGTCATTAGGTCTTACACGCAGTGCCTCAGAGTATACTTTGAAATACAATGTTTTTTCTGCGATGAGATCCTCAGAAATCATTTTATCTGCTTCTTTACGACTTAAATTTAATCGAGCTAAAGAGGTCTGCAAATTTGGCCCGTATTTGCGCAGTAATTCCTCTCTTACTTCTGCATTTGTTGCCTTAACTCCAATTCGCTCTGCATCTAATAAAATTAATTCTTGGTCGAGCATTTTTTGCAGAGTGTCTTTCCATTGTGCATTATAGAATTGATAGCGGGCTAATTTAGAATGTGCAAATTGGGGGTAATGGCTATCAAAAATCATATCCATTTTTTTTACTACGTCGAGTACCGAATAAATCTTATTGTTAAATTTGGTTAAAATCCGATTATGAATGGTTATTTGACCCGTTTCTTCAGAGGTAATGGGATATTGAGAAAATTCTGTAGTATAACATATAGAAGAGAACAATCCTAAAATGGGCAAAAGGAAGTAGAACAGTGATTTCATCATTTTTTATCCTTAATAAAGAGTATGATTTTAAGTATATTCTAAAATTAGCTTATTTTACAAAGACTTGGCCATAGAATCCATCAGGATCATTTGAGTCCAAGGGTAAAGTGCTAAAAGCAGAAGAAATAGTGTTTAATGAAAAAGTTTTTTTAAAATATTGAGTTTGTTCTTCATTTTCTAATTGTAATACGCTACAGGTCATATATACGATATGACCTCCTGGTTTGACAAACCGCAGAGCTTGTTCAAAGATCAGTCTTTGTTCTTCTAGTGTTTTCTGAAGCATCTTTGAAGTAAAGCGCCATTTCATATCGGGGTTTCTGCGTAGTGTACCTGTTCCACTGCAGGGAGCATCAACTAATACCCAGTCAAATTTTTCATAAAGTGCCTTTTTTTGAGAAGAGGAGGGAAGCAACACTTGAGCATTTTGTATACCAGCTCTTTTTAAGCGTTTTTTAGCTTCGATCAGGGTGTGTTTTCTAATATCATGTAAAAACAGCTGTCCTTTCCCCTGCATTTTAGGGGCGATGGCTAAAGATTTTCCGCCACTTCCTGCACAAAAGTCGAGCACTAATTGCCCTGGTTTAACTGCAACTAGATCTGCAAGACGCTGACTTGCTTCATCTTGCACCTCAAAATGACCCATTTTGAATTCAGGGAGAGTAAAAAAATTGACTCTTTTAGGTAAAATAATCGCTGTGTGAAATGAGCCACAAGTTGCAGCTAATTCGTTTTCCCATGCTTTTAATAGGTTTTCTCGAGAAGTTTTTAATAGGTTGACTCTTACCGTTATGGGGGCTGTAGAGTTGCTAGCTCGACAAAAAAAACAAGCTTTTTCTTCGCCTAAACTATCTACAATGAGAGAGAAGAGCTCTTTGGGAAAACTTAAGCGTGTATGTAAGGGGATCTGCGCATTATCAAAAAAATGATCTGGTTTTATTTGGAAAAGCTTTTGATATCTAGCTTCCCATGAGACAGGCTTATCACATAAATAATCCAATAAACCTTTCCATCTGACCATAGAATAAATATTTTCACATAAAACTTTCCGATCTTTAGAACCTATTGCTTTATGAAAACGAAAATATTCCTTTAGAAAGCGATCTAAAGGAAGCACCTGGCTTTCGTATTCAGAGAGAATAGTAAATAGATGATGTTCTCGAAAGGTTTTCTTTATCATTTTTTAAGTTAAACTAGTTTTGTAGCTAGTATAAGCTATTTTAGATTAAATTTCTCATGAAAACTAGTTGACTTTGCTCAAAGTTATAATTATTTTTATAAAAAAGAAGGAATAAGGGTGTTTATGTTTCGTTCCACGATTATATTTTTAGGTCGGGTTTGTATTAGTTTAATTTTTATTGCAACTGCTTTTCAAAAATTGCTTGATTGGCAAGGAGCAGAGCAGCAGTTTATAACTGCTATACATAATTTAAGTGGGATAAGTGGGCAAAAGGAGTGGATAAAACAAGGATTAGAAATGATTCTTTCAAGGCCATCTCTTGCCTTCTTTATGCAAACCATTATACAGTTTCTAGGAGGTGTATGTATTTTTTTAGGTCTCTTTGTTCGTTTTGCAGCTTTTATTTTAGCCTTGGTGGTCTTAGGGACAATTCTAGTTTTTTATCCATTTTGGCTTACACCAGGTATTGAAAGAGCATCGCAAATGACCTTGTTTTTACAACATTTAAGTATGTTAGGAGGGCTTTTATTGTTGATGGGGTATGATCGAAGAAAAAAAGAAGTAATTATTCGTCATGATCCTATTATTCCGCCAAAAATAGATGATGTTTAGAGAATTTTAGTTTTGTAAAATCCGCTTGAAGAAAATGATAATCTTTGGGTAGCTTCTTAGTAATAAATAACTTTTTTGCTTGTTTAGTAAACTAGGATTTAAAAATAATTTTTGAGGTGTCTATTGTCTTTCCCCTGTAAGCTATCAAGGAGTTCTGTTTTAACCATGCCAAGCGTTGAAAGAAAACAACGCACTCTACAAAAAAGTGTATCTATTTCTGGAATAGGGGTCTTTACCGGACAAGAAACCACTCTAATTTTTCATCCTTCTGTTGCAGATCAAGGGATTATATTTCAACGCACAGATTTGCCGAATGCACCTAAGATTGTTGCCTCGCTAGATTCTGTGTATAGCACTCCTAGATGTACCATAATTGGTAACAAAAAAGCTTCTATACAAATGGTAGAACATTTACTTGCTTCTTTGCGCGCTCATGAAATTGATAATGTATTTATTCAAATTTCAGGACCAGAGGTTCCCATGCTAGATGGAAGCTCTAAAGAATTTTCTCAATTGATTGAAGAAGCAGGTGTAATGGAGCTAAGGGAAGATAAAAAAGTATTTTCTCTGCAAACCCCTATATTTTGGTCGAATGACCAGGTTCAGATCATTGCAATTCCAGCTAATGAGTACCGGTTGAGTTATACTTTGCACTATCCTCATTGTTTAGGAATTGGTACGCAGTTTCATACATTTGTTTTAAGTAAAGAGGAGTTTGTTAAAGAAATTGCTCCTTGCCGTACTTTTTCCATTTATGAAGAAGTAGTTCCTATGATAGAAAAAGGGTTTATTAAAAGAGGCAGTTTAGAAAATGCCATTCTCGTTAAGGAAAATGAAGTGATTAATCCAGAAGGATTGCGTTATCCAAATGAAATGGCTCGTCATAAGATCTTAGATCTAATAGGGGATCTTTCTCTTATACCTATTTCTTTTTTAGCGCATGTTATTGCTATTCGTTCTGGACACACTTCTAATAATAGGTTTGCTAAATTGCTATATAATCAAATTAAAATGGAGAATCTTTGATGAGTGAAGCCCTTTCAGAGCAGAATATCGTTTTGAATATTAAGGAAATTGCCAAAATTTTGCCCCATCGTTATCCTTTCTTGCTCGTTGATAAAATCATTCACTTAAGTCTTGAGGAGAATCGGATCGTTGGGCAAAAAAGTGTTACGTTTAATGAACATTTCTTTCAAGGCCATTTTCCCGATGCTCCTATTATGCCTGGCGTTCTTGTATTGGAAGCCTTGGCTCAAACAGGAGGGATTTTAATTTATAAAAAAGGATTTCATGCGAAAACAGCTGTATTATTGAATATTCAAGATGCAAAGTTTCGTAAACCCGTTGTACCAGGCGATACATTAAGGCTAGAAGTATCCATGCTGCACTTAAGTGGAAGTGGGGGGAAAATTTCAGCATGCGCAATAGTAAATGAGAAAGTAGTAACAGAAGCTAAAATTGGATTTGCGTTACTTGATAAAGATCAGCTTTAGCCTTAAATAATAAACATTAAAATTGGAAGTTCATGTCTCAGTCAAATATCCATCCTACTGCCATCATCGAATCCGGTGCAAAGATTGGTAGGAATGTTACAATTGAAGCGTATGCGATCATTAAAAAAAATGTTACGCTGGAAGATCATGTTGTTATTAAGTCTCATGCCTATATCGATGGTTATACCACAATTGGAGAAGGAACAATTGTATGGCCCTCTGCAAGTATTGGTACAAAAACTCAAGACTTAAAATTTAAAGGGGAAAAAACGTTTGTTGTCATTGGAAAATATTGTGAAATCCGAGAATTTACCACAATTAACTCCTCTTGCAAAGAAGGTTCTGTGGTAAGTGTAGGAGATGGTTGCTTAATCATGGCCTATTGCCATATTGCTCATAATTGTCAAATTGGGAATCAAGTAATTATGGCAAATAATGCCATGCTAGCTGGGCATGTGGTTGTAGAAGACCATGCAATCATTGGTGGAATGACACCTGTTCACCAATTTGCACGTATAGGGAAATATGCAATGGTAGGAGGATTTAGTCGCATTACGCATGATGTTCCTCCTTATACCATTGGAGCAGGAACCCCTTATAAGCTAGGAGGCTTGAATCTAGTTGGTTTAAGGCGCCATGGATTTTCTCTAGAAGATCGTAGGGCTTTATCAAGGGCTTTTAAAATTACCTACCGAGCTAAATTACGTCTTTCTAAAGCATTAGAGCGCATTCATCGAGAAATTGAGCCAACCATCCACATTCAGCACTGGATAAATTTTTGTCGCAGTTCTCAGAGGGGATTAATTGGATTTCAGCAATCGGTTCAACAATTAGTCGAAGAAGACTTTGATGAGCTAGAAGAGTTAATTGAAGAGAGAGTTTAACTCTTTAATGAAAATTATTTTTTTTGGCACTTCGTCTTTTGCTGCGCAAATTTTATTTTATCTTGTACAAAACCAAGTTGATGTAATAGCTGTTGTTACACGTCCCGATCGTCCAACAGGACGATCGTTAAAATCTTCTTTTCCTCCTGTAAAACAAACTGCAATCCAATTAAGTTTACCTGTTTTTCAACCTGAAAAAGCTTCTTCTTCAGAATTCGTTGCACAGCTTAAAAGCTTACAAGCCGATCTTTTTATTGTGGTGGCTTACGGAGAGATTGTAAAAAAAGAAGTTTTAGACATTCCTTCTTTAGGATGCATTAACATCCATGCAAGTCTTCTCCCTAAATATAGAGGAGCTGCTCCCATGCAAAGATGTTTGATAAACGCAGAAAAAGAAACAGGTATTTCTATTATTGAAATGACTCCAAAAATGGATGCTGGGGATATCATAGCTATGCAAAAAATTCCCGTTCCTTTTGAAATGACTCACGGTGAACTGGAAAAAGAGCTATGTGTATTAGCTCAAGAAATGATCTTGCAGGTCATTGAACAATTTAAAAATCATTCTGTGAAAAAAGTCCCGCAAGATCATTCTCAAATGAGCTTAGCCCCAAAAATATCTGCTCAAGAAGAAGAAATTGATTGGAATCTTGATTCTACTCTAGTGCATAACCGCATTCGAGCTTTATCCCCATCCCCAGGTGCTTTTTGCATGCTAGAGATAAAAAGCCAAAAAAAGCGCCTTAAAGTCCTACGCGCATTTCCAGAAGAGCTGCAATTTTCAGAAAAACCAGGCTCTCTTGTTAAATTAGGTAAAGAAGTAGGAGTTGTCTGCGGACAAGGAGTATTGCGTCTTCTGGAAGTGCAACTCGAAGGCAAGCGAGCTATGTCAGCAGCGGATTGCTTTAATGGTCTTCAAAACCCAAAGATTATTTGATAAAATAATTTTTTAACATGCTGACTTTCTGCTAGATATTTAACTTTATTTAAGCTACAATCACACTCTTTTCTAATTTAAAATACAATAAATTAAGGGTTTGTAATTATGAGTTCTCCTATTTCGAATTTTTTTGATCGAACTGTTGTTTCTCCATTTAAATATGCCTGGGATAAATCCATGGAATTATTAGAGATGACGGGTGTTAATAAGGCAGCTCAGGTTAGTTTTAGATTTTTTAAAAGCTATGGAGATAATCCAAAAGATTTAGCCAAGGGTTTTCAAGTTTTAGGTGAATGGGTTGTAGTTTTTTGTAAAAAGAAATCTGCTTTTAATGGACTCGAAACAGCTCAAAAAATAGTCGACGTTAGTAAGCAAGCAAAGTGTTTTTTAAGTTTTTCAGGCATTTGCTCACAATTAGTAAAAGTAAAAGATGCTTTAGTTGGAGCAGAGCGCCCAATACCAAATGGAAGGCTTCCTCAGCATGTAAATCCACCGCCAGAAACAGCTAGAATTTTAAAAGAAATTATTGATACAGGATCTGGATTATGCGCCAATGCTTTTGATACTATAACTCTTTTGAGTGTTCTTGGGCTTATATCTTCAAAAAACAAATATATGCCTGCAATAAAAATAGGGACTTGGATTGCAACTGTTTTGGGTGCAGCTGCACGTTTAGGAAGTGATGCTAGTAGCTTGCATGGAGAATATGCGCAAGGGCGTCTTAGATCTAGAACTAGTTGGGAGAAAACTGTTTCCATAGCAGGAAATATTGCTGTTTTCTCATTGGGAGCGTTTCCTTTGCTAGAACGCTTTAAAGGTTACACACCTTTGGATAAAAACTTTTTCTTAAAGCTTAGCACGATTTCTACCTTAAGTACGTTGTTTAGTAAACACATTCCAAGAAGTCTATTTTTAGCTTAAAAAATGATTAATAACACGAGTATATTTAACATGGTTTATATACTCGTGTTAGATGTGTTTATAAAGACGGTTAGAGTTGGCTTTTTTAAAATTTAAACTATTAAATTAAGTGTGCTTTTACCCATGAAAATGCTAAAAAGTCTATTTGGCCCTTCTTTAAACAGTGCTGAAAAGCCCTCGAAAATCAACACAGAGCCGTCTTGGCTGGGCCTAGGATCTCTTTTTGTAGCTGTTCAAGCATCTAAGTGTTTTTTTTCTTCTATGCATAAATATCATGAAGGGGCATTAGATGCTTGTAATATGGGAGAAGAGCTTTTAAGTGGAGTAGAGCTGCTCAATGACACTAAAAAATTAGCAGATCATTCCAAATGGGCAGTCGAAGTATATAAAAATCCCAACTCCAGTGATTCTACTGCTAAAAAGGTTCAGGTAATTAGTGAATTTATTTTTACTGTGATGGACATTTTTTCTGATGGGGTTAAAGTGGTTTTTCTTCTAACAAGAGTTCACTTAATTTCTCTTTCTTCCGATCTAAAAAAGCGATTAGAAAAAGCAAATGAAGCTTTTTATCTTTTCACTCAAGTATTTTGCCTTTTTCAAGAAGGGTATCAGGGTTACTTGAACTACGCTTTAAGTTGTGATTCTGAATCAAAAATCTTAAAAAAAGAACTTGATGAAAAATACAGACTTTCTTTGCTTAAGGTAGCGGAAATATCTGTAAAAATTTTTTTAGGACTGCTTAAAAAGAGCTCCAAGAAGTTAGACGGCCCAATACTTGCGTTAAGTAGTTGTGTTTTAGTTTTAAAAATTTCAGCTCATCTGTATGATAGCAAAGTACTATCTTCTCATAAGGGAAAGTTTTCTTTAAAAGAAAATGGGTTTGTTTATGGCATGGGATGCTAGGAAAAATAGATTGAAACTTCGAGAATGGGGCTTTTTGCTCTTTGTTTTGGGGTTAATTTTCTCTTTGTTCATCATTTCTTGGCTTTTGCCGAGATAAAAAGCAAAGAATGTAAAAAAGACGTTGAGGAAAAAATCAGTTTTTTGGTAGCCTCTTCGCTTAAGCCACAAGTAAGGCTTAAAGGGCAAGAAAGTACAAAGCATTCATAAGCGCGTATACTCCTTGTTGCTGTCAGACACACTCTCATTCTGATGTTACTGTTTATAGCAGTGCCTTAAAAGAGATCACTCACGGCGATAATCTGTATAATAAGGAAAAAGTATGACTTTAAAATTTCAAGGGAAGAAAAAAGGAATGACAATGCGATTTGATGCTCAAGGCAATCAAATTGTTTGCACAGTGATTTTGGCAGAGCCTAATGTCATAGCTCAAATTAAAAGCAGCCAAGGTAAAGATGGCTATAATGCTGTTCAGCTAGCGGCTTATAAAGTTAAATCTTCAAAGCTTAAGAATGTTTCTAAACCACTGCAAGGTCATTTTGCAAAAGCAAAAATAGAGCCAAGGTCTGGTTTAAAAGAATCTAGAGTAGAGAACGTAGAAGACTTTCAAGTAGCTCAAGAGCTTAATGTGAGTTATTTTAACGAGATTAGCTATGTCGATATTTCTGGTATTTCGAAAGGTAAAGGTCATCAAGGCGTTATGAAACGTCATAATTTTGCAGGCGGACCTGCTTCTCATGGTTCTGGATTCCATCGTCATGGTGGCTCAACTGGTATGCGTTCTACACCAGGACGTTGTTTACCAGGACAAAAAAAATCCGGTCGAATGGGAAATGAAATGGTAACTACGCAGAATCTGCGCGTGGTAAAAGTTGATCTAGAAAAGAATGTTATCCTTGTTGAAGGGGCTGTTCCAGGGCCGCGCAATGGATTAGTTTATATCTCAAAAGCAAAGAAGAAAGCGTAAGGGAGTTGTAGTTGTGGCCTATCTAAAGGAATATAATTTAGCTGGTGAGGAAGTAGGGAAAATTGAAATCGATGATGAGCTACTCAACCCAGCTGCAAATACGCAAATGATTAAAGATTATGTTACGGCCCTGCGTGCGAATGCTCGCCAGTGGTCTGCAAACACAAAAACAAGAGCAGAAGTAAATCATAGTGGTAAAAAACCTCATCCTCAAAAAGGAACTGGTAGAGCAAGGCAAGGTTATTTAGGTGCTCCTCAATATAAAGGAGGAGGGCGTGTTCATGCTCCTAGGCCAAAATTTGATCAACACGTAAAGGTGAACAAAAAAGAAAAGCGTGCTGTAATCCGTCAACTGTTGATTGAAAAAGTATTAAATGATTCTCTGCATGTTTTGCAATTTGAAGAAATGAATAAACCACAAACAAAACAAGTAGTGCAGTTTTTAAAGACAAGAAATTTAGAGAATAAAAAAATTATTTTCTTAGCTGAGAGCGGCGATGAAGGACAGAGCACTATATTACTAGAGAAATATCATACGTTATTTTTAAGCGCTCGTAATATTTTTGGATTGAAATTTCTTCCGTTAGCTATTGTAAATGGATATGACGTGATCGCTAATCAGCATCTGATTGTGATGAATTCAGCTGTAGATCAGCTAAAAGTTCTATTGGGAGGACAGGGTTAATTATGTTAAAAAAAAGTCCTTACGATGTCATACTATCTCGTCATGTAACAGAAAAAGCGCGAGTTATGGAGCAATTGCAATCCAATGAAAGCAATTCTTCTGTTAGGAAATGTAAAATTCCAAAATACGTTTTTTTAGTTGCAAAAAAAGCAAATAAACAAGAAATCAAGCAAGCTCTTGAAAAGATTTACATCGATCAAAAAATTAAAGTTACATCTGTAAATACAATTACTATTAAGCCCAAAGCGAAGCGTGTAAGAGGACGGCTAGGAAAAAAAGCAGGTTTTAAAAAAGCCATTGTTTCCTTAGAGCCAGGGGATAATATTGAGGATAAAGGTTAAGCTAAGGAGCCTTGGAATTACTATGTTAAAAAAGTTTCGACCCACTACAGCAGGGCAGCGTCACCTTGTTTTAACCAAGCAAGAGGCTTTAAGCTGTGTAAAGCCTGAGAAATCTTTAATTGAAAAGAAGAAAAGAACAAATGGCCGTAACCACCATGGTCATATTACTTGTAGACATAAAGGTGGTGGTCATAAGCGTTTTTATCGCATTGTTGACTTTAAAAGAGATAAGGAAAACATACCTGCTAAAGTAGCATCTATTGAATATGATCCTAATAGAACAGCGGCTATTGCCCTATTGAACTATGTTGATGGAGAAAAGCGCTATATTTTAGCTCCGCAAGGATTGAAAGTAGGCTCTGTAGTAGCAACAAATGATCAAGGGCGATTTGATGTGGGTTTTTGTATGCGCTTAAAGCATATGCCTCTTGGATCAATTGTTCATAATATTGAACTTTATCCAGGACGAGGGGGCCAGCTTGTGCGTTCAGCAGGTCTTTCTGCTCAATTAATGGCAAAAACCGACAATGGGTATGTAAATTTAAAAATGCCATCTGGAGAAGTGAGGCTCATTCATGAAAATTGTCGAGCTACTTTTGGAGCTGTTTCTAATCCAGAGAGAAATTTACGTGTTGAAGGAAAAGCGGGGCGTTCTCGCTGGAGAGGAATTCGTCCGACTGTTCGAGGAACAGCAATGAATCCGGTAGATCACCCACATGGAGGAGGAGAAGGTAAACATAATGGATATCTTCCGCAAACCCCATGGGCAAAAGACACTAAAGGACGTCGCACGCGTTCTAAGAAAAAATCTAATAAAATGATCGTTAAAGACCGTAGGAAATAGATTGGGAGTTTGAAGTTTATATGGGAAGATCGTTAAAAAAAGGACCATTTGTAGACCATCACTTATTAGATAAAGTAAGTGTGCAAAATAAAAATGGCAAGAAAAACCCTATCAAAACATGGTCGCGACGATCCATGATTCTTCCTGAAATGATTGGACATACTTTTGATGTTCACAATGGAAAGAGGTTTATTAGTGTTTTTGTGTCCGATAACATGGTAGGTCATCGTCTTGGTGAATTTTCACCAACGCGAGTGTTTAAAGGACATGGATCGAAAAAGAGTACAGATAGTTCTAAATCTGCAACTTCAGGAAGAGGTTAAGAATTTATGCCACAAGCTTATGCGAAAACAAAGTATGTGCGGATTAGTCCAAGAAAAGCGCGTTTAGCTGCTGATTTAATTAGAGGTCTCAAAGTTGAAGAGGCCGTAGTACAATTGCGTTTTTGTAAATTAAAAGCGGGACTGCTCCTGCAAAAGACATTAAATTCTGCAGTTGCTAATGCAGAAACACAGTTACACATTCAAAGGCGCGATTTAATTGTAAAAGAAGTAAGAGTGGATGCAGGACCTGTTTTAAAGCGTGCTAAACCGAAAAATAGGGGTGGAAGTCATCCAATCATGAAAAGAACTAGTCATTTTACAATAGCCGTGGCTGCTGAATAGAGGGGAAACAATGGGTCAAAAGACATCGCCGATTGGATTTAGATTAATTAGAAATAAGAGATGGCGTTCTCTTTGGTATGCCAACAAACAGGAGTTTGGTGATTTACTAGGAGAAGATGCTAAGATTCGCAAGCATTTGATGAAAAAGTCTTGTTGTGTAGGCACTTCTAAAATCATTATTAGAAGAATGAGTGGTAAAGTAGAAGTGACCATTCATACAGCGCGCCCAGGCTTGGTTATTGGAAAAAAAGCTGCAGAACTCGATATCTTAAAGCAAGAGCTTGGAAAGTTAACAGGAAAAGAGATTTGGATTGAAGTTGAAGAAATTAAAAGACCAGATCTTGAGGCCCAACTTGTAGCTGAAAATATAGCTAGGCAGTTAGAGCGTCGAATCCCTTTTAGAAGAATTATGAAAAAAGCTATGCAAGCTACTATGGATGCAGGAGCTATTGGGGTTAAAGTGCAAATTTCAGGACGTATTGGTGGTGCTGAAATCGCTCGTGTGGAGTGGTATATATTAGGAAGTGTTCCTTTACATACATTGCGAGCCGATATTGATTATGCAACAGCTAGAGCTGAAACTACTTATGGTTCTATTGGAATCAAAGTATGCATTAATAAAGGCGAAGACGAAATAAATCGATCAAAAGTAGTAGGAGGCTAACATGGCCTTAATGCCTGTTCGTACAAAGCATAGAAAAACTCAAAAAGGAAGTCGTTCCGGATTAAGTAAAAGCGGTAATTTTGTAGAATTTGGTGAGTTTGGAATGAAAGTTCTTGAAAGAGGTGACATAAAGGCTAATCAAATTGAAGCTTGTAGAGTTGCCATCAATCGACATTTTCAGCGTCGTGGCCAAGTTTGGATCCGAATTTTTCCGCATAAACCTGTGACTAGGAAACCAGCTGAAACTCGTATGGGAAAAGGAAAAGGTGCCGTGGATCACTGGGTAGCTGTTGTTCAGCCTGGTAGAGTACTATTTGAAGTGGCTGGGGTGTCCAAAGCAGATGCGCAAAATGCGTTAAGAAGAGCAGCAGCTAAGTTAGGGCTTCGTACTAGATTTGTTGAACGAGTAGAGCGAGTATAAAATAAGGTTTTACAGATGCCAAAAGCAAAAGAATTAAGAGATCAATCAAAAGAAGAATTACAAGCTCTTTATACCGATTTATCTAAAGAGATTTTTGAGTTGCGCAATGAGTTAAAGACAACACGTAAATTGGAAAAACCTCATTTAATCCAATTAAAAAAAAGAGATAGAGCAAGAGTCTTGACAGTCCTTCAAGAGAAAAAGGCGTAAACGTAGGTAAAGAATGGAAAAACAAGCAGATCAAGAGTTTAACGTAAAGCGTAAGATTAGAGAAGGTATAGTTGTTTCTAACAAAATGCAAAAAACGATTAAAGTGCGTGTAAATCGTACATTCAAGCATCCTGATTTTAATAAAGTGATTACACGTGGTAAAATTTATTACGCTCATGTTGAAGAAGGAGTGATTGAGATTGGAAAGCTTGTAAAAATTATTGAAACGCGTCCTCTTTCAAAATTGAAAAGATGGCGTGTATTGCAAGTTCTTTAGATTAAGAAACAGATGCATAAATTACTAGGAATACAAAGGCCATGATTCAAGAAGAAACCGAATTAGAAGTAGCAGATAACACCGGTGCTAAGCGTGTGCGTTGTTTTAGAATTATAAAAAAAGGTTCTAAGCGTCCTCGAGCGGGTGTAGGCGATGTAATTATTTGCGCTGTAAAAGAAGCTGATCCTAAAGGAAGCGTTAAAAAAGGTAAAGTAGTTAAAGCTGTTATTGTTAGAACGTGTAGTAGCATTTCTCGTAAAGATGGAAGCCAACTATCCTTTTTTGATAATAGCTGCGTAATTATTGATGACAAGGGAAATCCTCAAGGAACGCGTATTTTTGGTCCTATTGCGCGTGAAGTGCGTGAAAGAGGCTATATTAAAATTACCTCATTAGCACCAGAAGTGATTTAAGGGAGAATCTATGAGTAAATGGATTAAAAAAGGTGATACTGTTGTTGTGATTTCAGGCAATGACAAAGGAAAGTCGGGTGAAGTGATTTCTCGAAATAAAGAGCGAATCTTAGTGCAAGGAGTAAATGTTCGTAAGAAGCATGTTAAGCGTCAAACGAAAGCTCCAGGTGCTGGAATTATTGAAATTGAAACGCCTATTCATATTTCCAATGTCTCTTTATGCAATAAAGAAAATCAGCCAGTTAAAGTTAAAGTACGCTTTACAGCTGATGGAGCTAAAGAGTTATTTTATTTGGAAGGGGATAAGCAAATTAAATTTCGCCAGGTTAAAAAACATTCATAAGTAGAAGATAAACAATGTCTAGATTACATAAGCGCTATAAAGAAGTTGTAAAAAAAGAACTGCAAAACAAGTTTAAGTATTCCAACTTGATGCTTATTCCTCAGCTAAAGAAAATTATAATTAGCATGGGAATAGCAGAAGCTTCTAAAGATAAAAATGCGATGCAAGCTTGCGTCAAGGAAATGGCATTGTTATCAGGACAGAAGCCGATTTTGACAAAATCACGTCGAGCAATTGCTAACTTTAAATTACGTGAAAAGCAACCGATTGGAATAAAGGTTACTCTTAGAAAAAAGAGGATGTATGATTTCCTTGATCGTTTTTGTCACATTGTTTCTCCTCGTATCCGAGATTTTCGTGGTTTTGAACCTAAATGCGATGGTAGAGGAAATTATTCTTTAGGAATCCAAGATCAGCAGATTTTTCCAGAAGTGATCTTAGATGAAGTAAAGAGAACGCAAGGAATGAACATCACACTTGTGACGTCCGCAAAAACTGATAAAGAGTGTTTCGAGCTATTAACATCACTTGGACTTCCATTTAAAACAGCAGAATAAAGGTGAGGGAGAGAAAAAATCATGTCATTAAGTGATCCAATCGCAGATTTGCTAACAAGAATTCGTAATGCAAAAAGTGCTCGTCATCGCTTTGTTGTTTTTAGACCCAGTAAAGTAAAACTAGCGGTTATAAAAGTATTGCAAGAGAATGGGTTTGTTGGTGAGTGTCTTGTCAATGAAGAGAAAAGAGAAGCAAGACTTTTTTTAAAGTATGCTAATGGAAGGGAGCCTGTGTTAAAGGGTTTAAAACGCATGTCTTCTCCTTCTGCAAGGCAGTACGTTGGTTATCTTGAAATTCCAATTGTTTATGGTGGAATGGGAGTTGCAATTGTGTCTACTTCTAAGGGTATTCGCGATGGTAAAGCCGCTCGAAGAGATCGACTCGGCGGTGAGTTATTATGTGTGGTTTGGTAATTTAAGAAGAGGTAATTTATATGTCACGTCTTGGGAAAATGCCAATCTCACTTGCCGGAAAAAAAATAGATATTAAGATCCAAAATGGACGAATTGAAGTAAAAGGTCCTAAAGGTGAATTATCCATTCCTGCAATTAAAGGGATTTTGGTAAAAATAGAAAACGATCTTTTATTTGTCTTAAAAGATGAGCAAATAGAAGTACACAACAAAGACTACGGTTTAGCTAGAGCTTTGATCAATAATATGATTATAGGTGTAAGTGCTGGATTTGAAAAAAGATTAAAGCTAGAAGGCGTTGGGTATCGTGCTCAAATTAAGGGAAATATGCTTGATTTGCAAATTGGGCGCTCTCATCCTACAGAACTTTTGATTCCAGAAGGAATTAAAGTAACAGTGGAAAAAGGGGTGCTAATTGTTGTTGAAGGAATAAGCAAATTTCTAGTAGGGCATTTTGCTGCTGAAATACGCGCAGAAAAAAAACCTGAACCTTATAAAGGCAAGGGAATCCGCTATGAGAAAGAGCATGTGCGCAAAAAAGCTGGTAAAGCAGCAAAGGGAAAAACAGGTTAATTTTAAGGTAGAGCTTTTATGTTTAATGAATTGCAAAGTCGAAATACAAAAAGAAAAAGACGAAGTTTGCGTGTCAGAAAACAGGTGCGCGGCTCTAGTGATAAGCCTCGACTTTCTGTATTTAAATCGCTAAAACACATTTGTGCACAGTTAATCGATGACGAAAAGGGAATCACTCTTGCAAGTGCAAGTACATATACACCGCTTTTACGTCAAAAGAATTTGGGCAAAAAAAGTAAACAAGCTGCGCGAGAAGTGGGTATTTTATTAGCAAATGCTGCTAAACAAAAAAATATTCAATGCGTTGTATTTGATCGTGGTCATCATAAATATCATGGATTGCTAGCAGAGCTTGCAGAAGCTGCACGTCAGTCAGGGTTACAATTTTAAGTTAAGGGATGTAACATGGAACAGAATAAAAGACGCGCTGAGGAATTTGGAACGGAATTTGAAGACAAAGTTCTATACGTTAACCGCTGTTGTAAAGCGGTAAAAGGCGGAAAGAAATTTAGCTTTTCTGCACTAGTTCTTGTAGGCGATAGACAAGGTAGAATTGGTTTTGGTTTTGCTAAAGCAAATGAAGTATCAGACGCTATTCGTAAAGCAACAGAATCTGCTCGTAAAAATATCTTTACATTTGAAATGGAAGGGTCTACGATTCCGCATGAAGTTTTAGTAGATTGGGATGGTTGTACAGTTCTATTAAAACCAGCTCGAGATGGAACAGGTGTTATTGCAGGTTCAAAGGTTCGTTCTGTTCTAGAGCTTGCCGGAGTAAAAGATGTAGTTGCAAAAATCTATGGGTCTAATAACCCTTTAAACCAAGTGCAAGCAACATTAACGGCTTTGGAAGGTCTTGTAAATCGTCAAAAAAATCTAGTAAATAGAGGTTTAGCATCATGATTACTTTATCGCAATTAGCTAACACTCATAGACCGAAGCAAAAAGTACAGAGAGTGGGACGGGGAGTTGGTTCGAAAAGAGGAAAGACCTGCGGTCGTGGTAATAAAGGTGATAAGGCTCGCCAAGGTTATAAGTACCGTTTTGGACATGAAGGAGGGCAAATTCCTTTATATAAAAAATTGCCTACTCGAGGTTTTACCAATGGGCGCTTTGCATCTTATGTATTTGCAATTAATCTGCAAATGATCGAAAAATTATACCAGGATGGAGAAATAGTTAGCTTAAATACTCTACAAGAAAAAGGTGTTGCACCCCGTAGAGTTTCTGGAGGATTAAAAATCTTATCCAATGGAGAGTTAACTAAAAAAGTTACCATTGAAGCGCGTTTCTTTTCTCAAGCAACAGAAGAGAAATTGAAAAAACAAGGTATTTCTTACCAAAAAATAACAAGCTAATGGAACGTTAGATATAAAATGATTGCAAAAATAGCTAAATTGCTTGTTATACCTGATCTTAGAAAAAAGATTTTTTTTACTCTTCTTATGTTAATTGCCTGTCGTATAGGTTCTTATATACCTGTGCCAGGTATTAATGGAGAGTTAGCTGTGCAGCTTTTTCGTAGCGCTGCAGGTGGTAGTCAAAATCTCTTTCAACTTATGGATATATTTTCTGGAGGAGCTTTTGCTCAAATGACTGTGATTGCCTTGGGGGTTATGCCTTACATATCTTCTTCGATCATTATGCAGTTAGTGATGGCACTTGTTCCTACTATGCAAAGGGAAATCAAAGAAAATCCAGAAAGCGGAAAACGCAAATTAGGACGCTGGACACGTACGCTTACTTTATTTTTAGCGTTTTTTCAATCAGGCTTGTTTGGAAGATTTGCTGTGCAATTAAATGCAGGAACACCTGGCATTATTGCAAGTGAGATTATGGATGTGCAATTTTTAGGAATTCCTTGGCTGTTTTATTTAATTGTAATGACAACTATGACTACCGGGACTATTCTTTTGATGTGGATTGGCGAACAAATTACGGAAAAAGGGATTGGTAATGGAATTAGTTTAATTATTACTGTTGGAATTCTTTCTTCTCTGCCGAGTACCTTGGGCTCTGTGATGCGTCAGCTCAATTTAGATTCTCAAGAGCCAGGACAGCTTACCTTCTCCTCATTAGTCATTTTGTCCATTGTTTTTGTTCTTATTATAATAGGAACTATTTTAATCATTCAGGGTCAAAGGAAGATTCCTCTTCAATATGCTAGACGAGTTGTAGGAAGGCATGAAGTGCAAGGGGGCGGGAATGCATATATTCCTTTGAAAGTAAACTATGCTGGAGTGATTCCTGTAATTTTTGCCTCTTCATTGTTAATGTTCCCTGCTACAATTGGACAATTTATAGGTGCTAATTCTTGGGTTGGGAAATGTGCAAATGCTATTTCACCAGGTAGTTGGCTATATATGGTTATCTTTGTAATGCTTATTATTTTTTTTACATACTTTTGGACTGCAACCCAGTTTCATCCTGAGCAAATTGCGTCTGATATGAAAAAAAATGGGGCTTTTATTCCTGGGATTAAGCAAGGAAGATCTACCCAAGATTACTTAGAATTAACGATGAATAGAATTACGTTTGCAGGAGCTATTTTTCTTTCAATGATTGCAATTTTACCAACGATCATTGGGAAACTACTACATGTAGATGCAAGTATTACCTATTTTTTTGGAGGGACCTCTTTGCTCATTCTCGTAGGTGTTATTTTAGATACCTCTAAGCAAATAGAATCTCACTTGTTAATGAAGCGCTATGAAGGATTTATGAAGAGAAGTCGACTAAGAGGAAGGTAGAATTTTTTTTAGCTCGAATTAAGATAACAGGTCAATATTGTTAATAAATAAAAGATCTGATAAAGTATCTCGGATAATTGTTTAAAAAAGGAATTTATTTCATGCCTAGAATAATTGGAGTCGATATCCCAGGTGGGAAGCGGCTAGAAATTAGCTTCACGTATATTTATGGTATTGGTCGTCCAGAATCAAAAAAACTTTGCGCCAGGCTAGGATTAGATCCTAATATGAGGGCAGATAATTTGACAGAAGATGACATTGCAAGGGCTAGTGCTGAATTGCAATCTAACTGCATAGTTGAAGGGGATCTTCGTCGCCAAGTTCAAGGAAATATTAAAAGATTGATTAGTATTCATTGCCATCGAGGAATGCGTCATCGTTTAGGTCTTCCTGTTCGTGGCCAACGTACACGCTCTAATGCGCGTACTAGAAAAGGAAAGAGAAAAACAGTAGCGAACAAAAAGAAATAGAGGAGATTGAACTTTGGCTAAGCAAGATACCCGTAAAGCAATGGTTAAAAAACCAACCATTGTCAAAAATAAAAAGAAGATGCATCGCAATGTCTCATCAGGTATTGCTCATGTTTTAGCAACTTTTAGCAATACGATTGTTTCTATTACCGATTTAGCGGGGAATACAATTGCTTGGGCTTCTGCTGGTAGAGCTGGGTATACAGGTTCTCGTAAATCATCTGCTTTTGCAGCAAATATGGCAGCAGAAGATGCTGCAAAGCAAGCCATTGCAATTAGCGGAATGAAAGAAGTTGAAGTAAATCTTTGCGGACCTGGGACTGGAAGGGAATCTGCTGTAAAAGGGTTGCGCGGTGGTGGATTAGAAGTTACATTTATTAGGGATGTAACCCCTATATCTTTCAATGGATGTCGTGCACCTAAAAGACGAAGAGTGTAACTCGTTTTTTGCTATAAAAATATAAATAATACAGATTTTTAATCTGTATTTAAAAAAAAGAACTAGAAATTTTCAGGAGTTTGATCATGGCCATTAAATATGGCAAATTTGAGTTGCCGTCAAAGATTAAGCTTGATGAAACGAGCCGTTCTAAGACATTTGCTCGTTTTATTGCAGAGCCGTTTGAAAGAGGTTTTGGACACACTGTTGGAAATGCTTTGCGGAGAATCATGCTCAGCTCCTTAGAAGCTCCTGCTATTGTTTCCGTACGTATCGAAGACGTTCCTCATGAATATATGGCAATTGATGGCGTAATAGAAGATATGACAACAATTGTGTTGAATTTTAAAAGTGCTCTTTTACGCAAATTACCAACAGATGAAGAACTAGAATCTCGTGAATTAAAGCAGATTTCCAAAATGCTGGATATTACACCAGAAATGCTTGAAAAAAATAATGGTCAATATGCAGTAACTCTGCACGATTTATTAGGGGAATCTGAGTTTGACATATTCAATCCAGACCTAGTGATTTTTACAGTCACTAAACCAATGATGCGTAGAGTTGACTTAAAAGTAGCAATTGGGCGTGGATATGTACCTGCTGAAAGGCATCCAATACAAGAAAATGTAATAGATGAGATTTTATTGGATTCTGCTTTTTCTCCTGTAAGATTGGTAAATTACTTTGTAGAAAATACACGTGTAGGTCAAGACACGGACTTTGATCGTTTAATTTTAGAAGTTACTACGGACGGGCGTATTTCTCCTGAGGAAGCACTTACTTTTGCAACGCAAATTGGGATTTTGCATTTTGAGGTTTTTGACGAATTGAATGTAGATATCTTAAGTTTTGATCAGGGAGAAATTAAACTTAATACAGATAAAGATGCTCTGATGGCTAAACTTGCGCTGAAAATTAATGAAATTGAGCTTTCTGTACGCTCAAGTAATTGTCTTTCTTTAGCTTGTATTGATACAATTGCAGAGCTGGTTGTTATGCCAGAACCTGAACTTTTAAGATTTAGAAATTTTGGAAAGAAATCTCTAAACGAAATTAAAGATAAATTAAAAGGGATGGGTCTTTGGCTAGGAATGACTAAAGAAGACCTTGGTATGGATCTTCATAAGGATAATGTCAAAGAAGTTGTACAGGAATACTTAAGTAAAAAGGCAGGGCATCAAACATGAGACACCGCAAACACACCTTTAAAATTGGGCGAACTGCAAGTCATCGCCGCTGTATGATTGCTAATATGGTTAAGTCTTTAATCGTACATGGCCGAATTAGAACAACAGAGCGCAAAGCCTCAGAGCTTAAAAGGCATGCAGATCACGTTGTGACTTTGGCTAAATCAAATACTCTTGCTAATAAACGCAAGATTATTGGGGATTTAATGATTCGTTATAACTCATTAACCACTAAGGAATCAAGGGCTGCTAAAACAGGAGATACTTCTTCTTATAACACAGACCGTAGAGTCATGGGCAAGCTTGATGAGCTTGCAAAAAGATTTGCTACCCGAAATGGTGGATTTACACGAGTTCTAAAAGAAGGATATCGTGTAGGTGATGGAGCTTCTCTTTGTTATATTGAGTACCTTTCCGAATAAATTTATATTATCTAAAAAAGTATCTACTATAGATGCTTTTTTAGGAATTTTTTCAAATTTCTAAATATATACATCTATATTTTCTAAGGGATCTTAAACGGTTTTTTAAGCCTTGTAGATATACAACCTTATGTATTAATCTTGAGGCTGTTTTGATATATAAAGCGAAGACTCGATAAGGAGGAATACATGTCAATTCGAGTTGGTATTAATGGGTTTGGAAGAATTGGTCGTCTTATACTAAGGATTATCAATGAAAAATATCCAGATATCGATGTTGTTGCAATCAATGATCTTGTCCCACCCGAAGATCTAGCTTATTTGTTAAAGTATGATTCTGTGCACCACACATTTTCTCACTCTGTTACAGCAAGTGACAAACACATAACTGTAAACAAAAAAAAGATTAGCATTTTTTCTGAGAGAGAGCCTGAAAACATTCCTTGGAAAGATTTGAAAGTAGATTATGTTATTGAATCAACTGGTCATTTTACTGATTTAGAATCGGCAAATAAACATAGAAAAGCTGGTGCTAAAAGAGTCATTATTTCTGCTCCTGCAAAAGGAGAACTTCCTACTTTTGTAATGGGAGTTAATGAAGAAAATTATGATCCCCAGAAAGATTTTATTGTCTCTAATGCATCTTGTACAACTAATTGTTTAGCTCCTCTAACCAAAATACTACTTGATCATTTTGGGATAGAAGAAGGTCTAATGACCACTGTACATGCTATGACAGCTACACAGCACACAGTAGATGGCCCTTCTAGAAAAGATCGACGAGGAGGACGGGCTGCAAGTATAAATATTATTCCTTCATCTACAGGTGCAGCAAAAGCAGTAGCTCTTTGTTTGCCTAAAGTAAAAGGTAAGTTAACAGGCATGGCATTGCGCGTTCCTGTAATTGATGTTTCTGTTGTCGATCTTACAGTAAGGCTTACCAAAGCTACATCATATGAAGAAATCTGCGCTGTTATTCAAAAAGAAGCTAGGGGTCCTATGAAGGGTATTGTTACTTATTGTGATGAAGACGTTGTTTCTTCTGACTTTATTGGCCATCCCTCTTCTTGTATTTTTGATAAGCATGCAGGAATAAAATTAAATTCTCATTTTTATAAATTAATTGCTTGGTATGATAATGAAATGGGATACTCACATCGAGTCGTAGATTTGCTGCGATATATGGTATCCAAAGAGACCTTAAGCTAATAACCGTGGAATAAGATACGTGCATTTTACTCGAGAACCAACGATTGAAACAATTATTTCTCCTAGAGAAGAGGGGTATAAACTCCTCGTGCGTAATACTAAAGGAGAAAAGGCAGAAGAATATTACGTTGATGCAGTGGAAGTTGTCTCTTTTGGTCGGGCTTTTTTTTTCCGTTCTTTAGAAAAGCCTAAAGCATTTTTAGTGCCCACAGGAGATTATGAAATTTTAGAAGTACGCGAAGCGCGAATTGCATTGAAAAATGTAAGCCATGAGCGTTCTATTAAAATTGGAGGAGGTCGTGAAAATACGCGTGCTCCTGCTAAAGAAACACCAGCTCCTGAAAAAGAAGTAGCATCTGTAGTAGAAGAATCCTCTGCCTTAGAAACTGTTGAGTCTACAACAGAAGAAGTGCGTACGGATAAGCGTCGAGACCGCCACCGTCGCCGTCGCCGTCGTCATATTGATGAGCAACAAGAACAACGCTCTCGCAGAACAGATAGTTCTGAAAAAGAAAGTGAGTCGAAGGAAGATCAAAAAGGAACAGATGAAGAAAAGGTTTCATCCCCTATGCTCATTCCTCCTCCTCCGATACTTATCTCAGAAACTCTGCTTAGCCGTTATAAAGATAAAGATTTAGGACAAGCTCTTATAGAAAAAAAAGAAGAGATTATTACTCACGAGGAAATTCTTGAGCAACAAGTAGAACCAAAGGTAGAAGAGAAGAAAGAAGAAAAAGATTCAGACAAAGAACCTGGTTCTGAAGGAACTGCTTTTAGTCGCTCTATTCTTAACCCTCCTGCTTTTACAGAGAATGTCAATACCGATTTTTTATTCTAGATAGAAAGGCTCTTAAAAATTTAAGAGCCTTTTTTCTTGCTTTTTTTTTAAATACTTCAGTAGAATCATAAGCTTCATCCCTTGCTCGGATGGTGGAATGGTAGACACTAGGGACTTAAAATCCCTTGCTCGCAAGGGCGTGCAGGTTCGACTCCTGTTCCGAGCAACCTTTTAATATTACACAAACACCTCTAAACCAACTGATGCAACCTGTTGGGGCTACAACAACAAATGTTGGAGGTTTTTAACACAGCATATATTCAAGAAAAGGCACATGCTGATAGTAAAACAGCTTGAAAAAAAGCCATAAGGAAAAGCAAGTGGATGATATGAGAGATTATCTCTGTATCGGTCTCTTGCATTTTTCCGTACAGTTGATCAAACCCTTCATTTTAGGTTTTACCTTCATAGCCACATACCCCTGTTCTTGGAGAATTAACAAGAGGCATCAGCATATAAGTGTCTTCTTCTTGTTCTGCACAAGAGTGCCGTTTGCTACAATGGTTACAGGTTGTGTCTCCGCATAGAGAGCAAAGGATCTGAGACTGTTTTTTGCAAATTTCACACAAGAATGAAGGAGGATCATTTTGCATGAGCAGAGTTACTTTCTTTTGGGGACAGGCTTCAATTGTCTTTAGAACCTGTAATACCAGCTCTGTAGAAGAACCCATATCATACACGTACTCAAATTTCAAATTAGAAGAGAAGATTTGACCTACTTGCTTTTTCATCGATTGGCTAGGGTTTCCTGACTCGGTGTGCGACATGTAACGTCGGCCCTCAATTATAAATTCGCTGAGATGGCCGCAGCACTCAAGCCAGGCATCTCTTAAAAATTGATCTAGATCACCAAGTGTAAGGCTTTTGGAGACAGCGGTCAGCATCCAATACATATTCGGCTGCTCAGCCCAAGAAATACGAACGAGATATCCTTCTTCTAACTTTGCCTGAGAGCGCAAGAATCGTAGAGCATCTGCGCACTTGAGTAAATGAGTCTTTCCCTTGGCTGGAGCATATTTTTCTTTGCAGCCAACACATTTGCCTTGAGTTTTGAAGTGCATGGTTGATTCCTCTACTAGAGATTGCGGAGATGCATCTTACGGCATTTCCCAGAAATCTTCAATAGACTGATGCCAATTTTTGGATTTTTGATTGATGTTTTCCTTTAATTTCCATATATTTGCTCTCTAAATAGAGGGGCAATCCCTATTTTCGGTTGAACAAAGTAGAGCACTAAAATTTAAGGGGGCATATTATGAGCATCGGTTTATCTAGGGTATGTGCCCGGGGGATAGCAACGCCTCCTAGTCTATTTTCTCGAGGGAAATCCGATGGAATGATATTTACTCACATTCCCTTTTTCGGAGAAAATCGTATTTCACAAGTCCAAATGAGGTCTTTGGCTTATTTTCCTCGTTCTCAAAAGAGCGTTTCTCGGAGCTTAGTAGAAAGGAGAACGATCTATCCCCTTAGCTCCCTGGCAAGGGCTTTAGATAAAAGAGTGTTCTCAACTCAAAAAATGAGGTTTGAGGCTCCTTGTAATCCTACTCTCTTGATGAATAGCCCAAAGCAAACTGTCCGTTTGCGAAATACTTCTTTTCAGGAAGTGACACCTTCGAAGGGGCTCCCCAAGTTCCTCCTCGCTGGGGTCAGGTTGGTTTAATCCTATTTCTTACGTTTTGTATCCTAGCAGGTGTTGAGGCGCCCGCAGAAGAAAGTGTTAAAGAAGAAGATCTCTTAAACAATCCTATTATTGCGTCCTTTGCTTGCCGCTCTTTTTCTATAACACCTGGTGATATCAGCAAAATAAAAGTGGAGAAGCTGGATGGTTTATCTATTTGGGCTAGAAGCTATAAGCTAACCCATGAACAAACCAATCAATCTATTGCCTTGAGGGTTCTCAATTCAAACCAACCTGCAGAGGAAAGAGAAAGAGAACTGTTTTTAATTCAATGGATGTCTGAGTTAGGAATTGCCCCACATGTTATTGAAATTGATCCTTCTCATGGGTTAATCAGTACTGTTTTTATCCAGTCCCCAGAACCGAAGCCATGGCATATGACCAAAATGACTCCTGATAAGGTTATGCAATTTGCAACTTCGTTAAAACTACTCCATAGTCAGCCCCTAGATATCAAAAACGAGCGTCTTCAGGAGTTAGACGATAAAGTATTTAAGCTTGCTGCTCTTCATCCTCAATTTCAAATATTTAAAACAGCGATTGAAAAAATGCAGGAACTCGACACTATTCAGCATGGGCATGTCCCGTCTAAATTTTGTCATAACGATGTAGGGCATGGAGGGAATACTCTATGGGATGGGAAAAAAGCTTGGATGATCGACTGGGAGCTTGCAGGTAATTTTAATCCATACTTTGATGTTGCTTCGCCAATGGTACTTTTATTCTTCAATGAAGAAAATAAGGACCTCTTTTTTAGGACATATCTTGGGCACACTCCTAGTCAAAGAGAGAAAGATCTCCTCTTTGTCAATCAGCAATATGCTTACCTTAGATATGGAGCGACATCTTTAGGCATTTGTCATGAACCCTCAAAAACTTTTACTCTCTCTCCATCAGAAATTAATCAGATAGGGGCATGGAATGATATTTTGACTGGTAAGGTTTTGCTAAAGCGAGAGGAAATGCAAACAGATTTTGGCCGTTGTAAAACTGGAGTTCTCTTGATTCATCAAGCTCTCAACAACATGAAAGGGGAAGAATTCCAAGCTGCAATTTCAAGGCTGGCTTCAAATGATAAAGACTATTAAAATTGAGGAGTCTTATGAAGAAACTATACAAGGGGTTTTTGGGTTTTGGTTTAGTGGTTGTGATAGTGGGAGTGAGTATGTTTTGCTTGCAAAAATTAAATAGGCATGAACACGAAGATCTTAAAAAGGATACAGCGTTTAATATGATCTATACTATAGAAAAACTCGATGCTCTCAAAGAACAAATAGACAGTGCTGACAAAGATACACTCTTGATCCTTGATGTTGATTATACACTGACTCAACCTTCTAATCCGGCGTTCCAACAAGCTAATTTTTGTTTGAATCCTCAAATGGTTAAAGATTTTGTAAAATCTGTCCCTGAGTCTGTAAAAAGTGAGTTTACGAGCTTTATTGCAACTTCAGGGGAAGGACAGTTATTAGAAGAAGAAGCTCCTTCTATGATTAGGACTGTGAAAGAAAAAGGGGCTCGAGTTCTTGTCATTTCAGGCATTCTTACGGGTCAGTGGCAAGATATTCCTAATATTATGGATTGGCGTATCAATAATCTCAGAAAATTAGGTATTGAGACGTCTAGGTTTGGCTTTGACCAGCCCTATCAGTTTAAAGATTTTCCTTCTTATCGGGGTAGATATCCTGAAATTAAAGAAGGAGTCATTCTTACTAATGGTGAAGGAATCAAGAAACACCAAGCCTTAGAAGCTTTTTTCAAAAAGGTGGGGTGGCGACCTAAGAAGATTATTTTTGTAGATGATAGCCGTCCTTTGATTGAGCAAATGGCCGATTATATGAAGCAACAGGACATTTCTTTTATTGGCTATGAATATAAAGGAGCTAAACAAGCAAAAGCTCGTTCTATATCTAAAGAAGATTTTGAACGAGAATGGATTAATTTGAAAAAAAAATTAAATCTTGACTAAGACATTATCCTCTTTTAGGAATCAAAGAAACGATCTAGATAAAAGACAAGATATTGCTGTTGTTGGTTTGGCTTGTCGTTTTCCTACACGTACTCAAATTTCAAATTAGAAGAGAAGATTTGACCTACTTGCTTTTTCATCGATTGGCTAGGGTTTCCTGACTCGGTGTGCGACATGTAACGTCGGCCCTCAATTATAAATTCGCTGAGATGGCCGCAGCACTCAAGCCAGGCATCTCTTAAAAATTGATCTAGATCACCAAGTGTAAGGCTTTTGGAGACAGCGGTCAGCATCCAATACATATTCGGCTGCTCAGCCCAAGAAATACGAACGAGATATCCTTCTTCTAACTTTGCCTGAGAGCGCAAGAATCGTAGAGCATCTGCGCACTTGAGTAAATGAGTCTTTCCCTTGGCTGGAGCATATTTTTCTTTGCAACCAACACAATTACCTTGAGTTTTGAAATGCATAGTTGATTCCTCTATTAGAAATTGCGTAGGTACATCTTAAGGAATTATTTCTAAATTTTCAATAGACTATTGCCAATTTTCAGGTTTTCTAGGCCAGCTTTAGAAATTCCTTATCAGAATACTTCCAGAAATCACTCTAAGAGATATTATGAAACATATTTGCGAACTATTCTTTTTATCTGTACAAAGGGTTAAAAGAAGACTTTACTCAGTTATACGAGAAAATCGTACAACTGAAATTAGAGTCAAGCGATTCAAAAAGATACGAAACAGGCAATGACTCTAATCTTTTCAAGAAGCTTTAGAAGGGAGGCGACTAAATCGAATCGTCCAAATTCCACCTAGACAAACCAAAAAGATTCCAACCCAACCCATCCAATCTGGAATTTTGCCATATAAAGCCCATTCAAAAAAGCCTGAATAAATAACCGCAACATAACAAAAGGGTCCTAATAGAGAGGGTTTAGCATGATGAAATGCTCTAACTAAACACCATTGTCCAGCAGCAGAAAGTATTCCAATACATACAATTTGCATCCACTCTAAAAAATTCGGTGTCGTCCACCAATAAATGCTTAGAGGCAAGCAGAGAAAAGAAGAGAAAATAATAAAACAGCACTGTATGGTTTCTATCAGTGTGCGATAAACGTCTAAGAGCAATCATTACAATGCTTAGAGTAACAGCGGCTGCCAAGCCATACAAAGCTCCTGGGTTGATGATTTCTTTGCCTGGTTTTAAAATGAAAAGAATTCCAAGAAATCCACATATAATCCCAGGCCACAATTTGTGGTTAATAGGGAGTTTTAACCAAATCCAAGCAACAAATGGGACCAAAAGAGGAGCAGCATTATTTAAAAGGACTGCATCGACAAGAGAGGTTCGTTGAACAGCAAGAAATAAAAAAGAAAAAGAGAGCAGCCCTGCCAGAGATCGGACGATAATAAGGCCCATATGCTTAGTGTGAAGAGCCTTCCATCCGTGCTTAAAAATCCAAGGAAGAACTGTTACCCAACTGATAAAATTTTGAAAGAAAATAACCATAGGAAGAGAAATATGACTGCTTGCAAAACGAGAAAGAGTTGCCATAGCAGTAATAAAGAACCAGGCAACAAGAATATACCCAATTCCATATTTCAAATGTTGGTTTGAAGGTCCTGTTAGGGTCTGATCTTTTTGCATATTCCAAGCTTCTACTATTTCTTTTAATGAGCCAAGTACTTTTTTAAAGGTCTGAAGAGATTAAACTTCCCACATTCTTAGAATCTAAAATTAACTTTGGTTTAGTATTTTTGAGTCTCTTCTTAACATTTTTGATGTGTTCTGCGGGAAGAATATTTTCAGGTAGGGTACCACCAATTTTAGCAATAGCTGCTCGAACCTCTTTTCCTACAGCTTCATGAGTCTCTATTGCATCTCTTTGATCTTTGATATTTTCTCTTTTAAGTTTTTCCCTTGTCTGTGACATGCGAAATTGATTAGCAATCAACTCTGTGGTTCCCATGCGGTCCATGAGTTGTTCTTTTGGAGGAATCCCTTTACGAGCTTTAATTGCATCAGAGCTAAGACCTCCATAAAGCCCTTTGTAGCCAGCATCATGAAAAACGCCAAACATTCTATCTTGTACTCCTGCATCACGTGCAGCTCCAGATAAAGCTTTAAATTCTTCTGAAGCTTGTTTGCGTGATTCTAAACGTTCGAGATCAGCAGCAGCGGCATCGGAGAGCTCTTGTCGCCTAGTTTGAATAGCAAAATACTTTTGAGCATGAGCAATTTCTGGCTTTCTGGGATCTCCATTTTGGGCAATCAGATAACAAGCAAAACGAGAAAGATGGTAATCATCAATGATTTGAGTGCGTCCTTTCCCATTTGTTATTGGGTTGCCGGCGCTGGCAAAGTGATGCTTTGGATCATTTCCTGATTGTTTGCATGATTCCTCAGCTTTTTTAACGGCATTTTCAAAGCGTCTCCACTGAGAATATCCTAGAAGGGATTGGAGTTCCCTAGCACTCCAGTATTCAATTCCATGTTGATTGATCTTTTTGAATTCTTCAAAGGATAAACCTTTAGAAACTAATGAACTGCTTTTTTCTTTTTGCATATATGTCCTGAAGAATTTATTAAATTATAAGAAAAATAGAATTTTTAAAAAATAAATTTATAAATACATTTTTGTTCTTATAAAAGAGAAAGGATTAAACCAAAGAAAAATTTGCTCTTATCTCAATCGAGATTTTATCCAATCTTCTGAGAAATTTGGCAGAAGTGCTCTTGGATTTATCGGAAAAGAAGCATAAAACTGTGTAGCAACCTTTTTTTATCAAGAGGGTTTTTATATTCATTAAATATAATCTTTCAATTATTATTAAATAATCGTTTTTATTTATTAATATTAAAATAAATATTTTTAATTATAGGATATATAATATGGATACAAACCTTTCAATTAACTCTAATAGCAATGGATTATTCTGTACTCTTAGGAAAAAATCTTTTGCTCTTAGAACCCCAGTTTTGGGTTTTCTAGCTGGTAACTAGCTCTAAACTTTCCTTATCAGACATCCTAATACAAGGCTTTTTAGGTTGCCTCATATAAGCCGCAATTCCACAAAGAGTATTAACCAAAAAGTTACTCACTGATCTATGCCTTGTGTGCTCAATCTGAGATATATTTTTAAGTTGATCATTTACAGTTTCAATAATAACTCTTTTACGCAGTAGTATTTTATCTCTGAGATTCATGAACTTATTTTTCATTTTAGACCGTAAATTTGTGAATAATTGTAAGCCTTTATCCATTAATTTTTTTCCTAATTTCTCTGAAATATACCCTTTATCTCCATAGAGGTTTCCGGTGATTCCCTGTGACAAAACCTCAGCTACAGAAACATCCGATGCATTTCCAGGAGTTAGTTGAAAAGCGAGGATTTCTCCTACTTCATTAATGATTAA